>JANOZG010000933.1:0-3598 GCA_031429275.1 Planctomycetota bacterium | reverse complement strand
CGGGCGAAAGTGCGGCGTTGCGAGGTTGCCGTCCAAATGTGATCAAAGTACGGATCCAGCAGGAGTGTGCGATGGAAATTCTCCGTGACCTATTGGGAAAAAGTGCGGTGGCAGGGCGCATTGAATGGATCGGGATCGCTCATTCCAGTCGCGCAGCCATTCAGGAAATGGATCACGTTGCAATTGTTACTGGCGGCATCGAAGGCGACCATCACTGTCGTCCCGAGGGACATTCGAAGCGACAGGTAACACTGGTTCAGGCCGAACACTTGCCCGTCGTCGCATCTCTACTCGGGAAACCACTGCTTGCTCCTACGCTGCTGCGGCGAAATCTGGTCGTGTCCGGGATCAATCTTTCAGCATTGAAGTACCAGACTTTTCAGCTCGGCACCGCGATTCTGCGAGGAACCGGAAGTTGCCCGCCATGTTCGCGCATGGAAGAGAATCTCGGGGTGGGAGGTTACGCAGCTATGCTGAATCACGGGGGCATAACCGCGGTTGTGGAATCAGAAGGCGTTGCTGCTGTTGGGGATAGCGTTTTGGCATTGGGGGTGCACTCTGAAGTCGTCAAAACGTGAATCTGCCACGATTTTGCAACTGTTCAGAAAAAAAATGTTGGGATTTGAAGCCAACTACGTCCCCATACAGACCAGGATTGCTGTTCCTTAAAGATTGCGTTCGCGAATCATGCTGGTATCGCGTAATTCCTGCGACGGCGGGCCTTTTCCGGGAAGAAGATTGATTTTCACGTTCAACATCCGAAAATGCAGCATATGTCAATTTTCGGTATGCCTTCAGTTATGAGATTGGTCTAGCGATGTGGTTGCAAATTTTGCAGAGAAATACCCGACGACGTGCTGCCACTCGTCCGATGCAATTTGAAATCACAGAATCACTCGAACAACGTTCTTTGCTCAGCGCTCTGACTGTGCAACTGACTGCTGATCACGACAATACCATTTACGACGTTTTGCCCGGCAATATTTCAAATGGTGCAGGTGACTACATTGTGGCTGGCGGCTCGACTGGCACCGCGGAAGCCCGGCGAGGTCTAGTCTCCTTTGATGTAGCATCGGCCGGTATTCCTGCAGGCGCAACGATCCTCGACGTTGTGCTGAGTATGAACCTAGCCGAGTCGGTCGGTGGTATTGCCAGTGTGAGTGTGCATAAGTTGCTGAAGAATTGGGGCGAAGCAGGCTCAAATGCACCCGGCAATGAGTTTGATGGTGCGGCGGCTCAGCAGTTTGATGCAACCTGGCTGTTTTCAATGTTTGACGGAACTGCATGGGCAAATGCCGGTGGTGATTTTGCTGGCTCGTCATCTGCCGTGTCTGTCGATTCACGTGGCATCTACGAATGGATCGGTGGCGGTCTGATTGGCGATGTGCAGGAATGGCTTGATAATCCTGTCCTGAATCGCGGATGGTTGATCCGGGGTAGTGAAGTCGCCAACAACATTAAAGCGTTCGACAGCAAAGATTCGTCTAACGCAGTGCTGCGTCCAACATTGGAAATTACATACGAAGAACCCGTGTTGCCGTCTGTTGTGGAGGGTCGCAAGTTCTATGATCGGAATGCTGATGGCATGCAATTCTCGCCGACAGTGGCAGCCTTGCAATTGCAGTTTTTTCAAGGCAACAATTTCTTCAACGTCTACGGCGGACAGGAATACTGGTATCTCTCGCAAGTTGACAAATCATGGTACTTCATCGCACCATCGGGTAATCTGAAAAAGTGGGACCGGACGCCTCGCAGCCTGTCTGGACAACTGGTGGAAAAGCTTGATCCACGAGCCTGGCAAAAACCGTCGATACTGATTTCCAGCGACCCGGCAGTTGTCGAACCCTGGCTCAACGGTTTTACGTTTGAACTGGTAGATGGATTCGGGTCTGTTGTTGCAACCACAACATCCCAGGATCTTGATCGCAATCAGGATGGCGTCATTCAGGATGCTACCGAACGCGGCTGGTACCAGTTTACGAACGTCAACCCCGGCAGTTACCGCGTTCGTGAAGTCCAAAAAGCTGGATGGACACAAAGTGCATCTGCAACATCGCCGCTTGCCGGAATTGCATATTCCGCAGATACCGCTTTTGGTCTAAGGTTCACCGGTAATTATTTCGAAGACTATGGTGGACGAGGTGAACGCTGGCTTAGGGGGAACGGTTCAAAATGGTACTACGTGACTCCAGCAGGCGATCTTTTCGAATGGAATGGTGCGGCAGCCAGTAAGACGGTGCTGGTCAGTGGGGCGATCATTAGTTCTTTAGGAATGGCCTACCACAACGATCCATCGCTCATCTGGAACGCGGTTAATCCGACAATCACATTATCAGCAGATACAGTCGTCAGCGGAGGTGACTTCGGGAATTATCAATCTACAGTGATCAGTGGTCGCAAATGGCATGATAACAATCCAGACGGCGTGCGAAATACCATCGTTTTTGATCCCAGTCGACCGATTGCACTTGATCCGACTTCTGGCACTGTTGGTGGAAACAGTGGTACGCAGACATACAATTTGTGGATAACAGATTCTCAAACCGACAGTTCGCAGCAAGTGACGTACACGCTGAATCCGTCCACGCGGTTCACAAGCTACACGACCAGCAACAGCTCCTCGAGCGGCACAACTCGAACAACCAGCCTGCCGATGATTGTCGGATCTGATCCTTCAGCAGTGGCCGCTTTTCTTTATGCAGACGAGCCATGGTTAAACGGCTGGACCTTTGAACTGCTCAATGATCGAGGATTTGTAGTAGCGAACTCGATCACCGCGGACCGCGATCTGAATCTCAACACGACAATCGAAGTTGATCAGGAGCGCGGCTGGTACCTGTTTGAAGGAATACTGCCAGGCAATTACACCATTCGCGAAGTGCAGCAAGCAGGTTGGATTCAGGTATCGCCAGCTCAGATAAGCATGCAGTCCGCAATCGCGAATCTGCAGACAGAATTTGGTTTTAAGGCAGCCTCAAGCGACGCGTACAACTATGGCCATCTCAAAGAACGCTGGCTAAGGGATCGCACGAACGCATGGTTTTACATCACACCTGGCGGAACGTTGTTCAAGTGGGACCAGAAAAGCGGTGGGACCCGCGGCAACGTTGCCGGAACACAGATCGCGCAACTTTCAAGCAGTATCTACCTGAACCCGAATTTGCTGTATTCGCCTTCAAATTCCAGAGTGACCGTGATTGAAGGCTCCGTCATAAACAATCGACACTTTGGCAACCATCGTGTGCTGGACGGCGTCTTCTCGTCGTTGGCCGGGCAGTTGCAGTGATTCGCTGTCTGGGCAATCTGCACGCCTGATATCGGGTTAGATGAATCTCCAGTGCCTCGATACGTTGGCATCACTGGAACACCCTCATACCATCATGATTCAGCCCTGACTTCAATGGTTGACAATCAGCTACTCGCTGACCCCCAGAATCTCCTGCAGATGCGTTACCGTTCGAGTCAGCGTGACCCGGATCGCACCGTCAGATTTTCCGATGCGATCTGCTATTTCTTTGGTTGGCAGACCTTCAACAAAACGTAGTCTCAGGATTTCACGCTGCTCATCATTGAGCTCCGCGATGGCCTGTTGCAGGCG
>JANOZG010000932.1:0-7671 GCA_031429275.1 Planctomycetota bacterium | reverse complement strand
GGTTGCCTTTGCCGACGTATGCCGCCATGTCGCTATCGTACATTTCGTCGGACTCCGGGCCGTGGTCGTGGGTGTCGATCATCCATTGATCGAGCCGAGAGCGAAGTTGCTCCAGCGTGTCTCGATGTGCCGGAGCAGTTGCGAGATTCGTCGCCTGCCAACGGTCGGCCGTCCATTCATAGAGTTCTTCCGCAGGCCTGGTTGGACTAAACAGCAGCGACTCCACGAGCGGATCGAGCTGGGCATTGTCGTGCAACATTCGCAAAGTCTGCACGATGCTCTTGCCGTCCTTATAAACGTTGGGCTGCAAGTGGGGACGTTGCGGATAAAAATTGCGAATGTAGAGGAAACGATCGGTGCGGATGCTACGAAGGCGTTCCACGGTCTCGTCGCAGCGGTCGCGAGCAGCGAAGACCGCCGTGCGCGGCGCATAGTCTTTCGCGAACACGTCGCGGCCCTGCATCGCAGACGGCACTTCAATGTCCGCCGCAGCCAGTGAAATCGCCGCCATGTCAATGTGCTCGATGAGATCTTCGCGCACTTGCCCCGGCTTGATCCCCGGTCCGCGTACAACGAATGGAATGTGCGTTCCTTCGTTGTAAAGGAACTGCTTTCCACGCGCGTGACTGATGCCGTGATCGGTCATGAATATGATCAGCGTGTTTTCGAGAATCCCTTCCCTTTCAAGTCGCGCGATCACATCGCCAACATACTTGTCGGTGAGGCGGACCGCATCGAGATACGCCGCCCAATCCCGCAGCAACACAGGATCACGCGGGTAATACGGCGGCAGAGTGACTGAGTCTGGATCGGTCGAGTTTCCAAACTCCTGTTTTGCCCTCGCCAATAATTGCTGGGCGCCGTCATCCGTTCCACCGCGGAGCTTGCCGCCTGCCAGTTGAACCTGCATGAAGAAAGGTTGCCCCGCTTCGCGCCCGGACCAATCCGCCGAATCGTAGATGCTGGCGTCCCATTCGAAGTTGTAGTCCGTCTTGCCCAATCCCGGACCATTCCGTTTCCCTTTCCCTTTCCCTTTCCTGCCCGAAGTGTCGGCCTCCTGGGACAACCCGATGCAGGTGTAGTACCCTGCCTGTTGAAACAACTTCGGTACCGGCACGACACTCTGTGGCAGATGAATCTTCAACTCGCCGCGACCACTGCGGTGATGATGTGCGCCGATGCTGGTCTGATACATGCCAGTAATGAGCGCCGATCGACATGGCGAGCAAACCGGAGCGGTAACAAACGCATTCACGAAACGAGTGCCTTCCCGCGCAAGCCGGTCCACATGCGGTGTCTGTATCAGCTTTTCTCCATAGCACGAGAAGTTTGCCGACATGTCATCCACAACGAACCACAGGATGTTCGGTTTCATCGTCGGCACATCGGCAGCGCGCAGAGTTGACAATGGAATCAGCAGCAGCCAGATCAAATACGTGATTGCGTGTTTCATCGATGTTCATTCCAGCGAGAGACTGAGACGAGGCGGTGACTTGTCGACTTCATGATTCATTTTGGAAAGCGGCTACATTCTACTCGGACGTCTCAACGGCGGGCAGCGAGTTGGCTCTTCAAATCCGCAAGCACTCCGGCACTGGCGACGTCGCTCGCGAGGTTGTGCCATTCTTCGGGGTCGGTACCATGATCGTAAAGCTCCGCGCCACCGTCGCTCCATTCGATGTAGCGCCAGCGATCAGTCCGCAGTCCGAAACCGGTTACGCCCGCGCCGCGGGTGACGTGAGTGAGCACCGATTCGTGGAGGACTTTGTTGGGTTCGGCGAGAAGCGGCTGGAGAGTTTTGCCTTCAACGGCTTCGGGAACCGGCAGACCACAAAGCTCTGCAATCGTCGGATAAATGTCCAGAAACTCGACGAGGCTTTGAGACTCGGCTGGTTTCACCCCCGGAGCAACGAGCAGAAACGGCGCGCGGCACGAACGATCGAAGAGCGTATTCTTGTTCCACCAGCCACGCTCGCCAAGGTGATAGCCATGATCGCCAACGAAGACGACGACCGTCTTGTCCCAGAGCTTGAGCCGATCGAGCGTGTCCATCAGTCGTCCAACTTGCGCGTCAGTCTGCGATACACCTGCATAGTAATGCGTGAGGAAGTCCATCCGGTCGTTGTCGTCGAACTGGTTGAAAGCCTCCAGAAATGCTCCGCCACCGAGCGACTGTTTCAGCATGGGACTCGCACCGGACGGATCGCGATGCAGTGTGAGCGATCCGGTGGGATATTGCGCGACGTATTTCTTGTTCACCACAAACGGATCGTGCGGCCGATGAAAGCCAGCGCCGATAAACCACGGTTTGTCCGCAAATCGTTCCATCGCGGCGATCGCCTGCTGTGCGGTCTGGCCGTCGGATTGATCGTCGTCACCACCTTCAAGATCGGCGACTTCGCACCACTTCAGTTTGCCGTTCGTCAGATTGCGGTGCGGACCAGTGTTGCCCAGCTTTGTGGCGCGGAACATCTTCGCTTCGTCCCACGATTTGCCGACATCGAGCATCCGGTTCTCCGACTCACCTTCGACGAGCCCAGCGTGGTAAATCTTCCCATAGGAAGCCGTCGTCGCACCATGTTGTCGGAACAACTGCGGCAACGTCACGATATCCGGCAACTTCTCGCGAAAGAACGTGCCGTTGCCGGTGACGCCGTTGTGCTCGGGTCGGGTGCCGGTGAGCATTGACGTTCGGCTGGAATTGCAAACGGGATACTGCACATAAGCCCGATCGAATCGAATGCCACGGGCCGCAAGCCGATCAAGATGAGGCGTCTTCGCCCGCGCATCGCCATAACAATTCATCGCTGGTCGCAGATCATCGGCCATGATCAACAAAACGTTGTATCGCGGCGCCGCGACCGGGTTCGACGCCAACACTTGCGGCGAGATCGTCAGCAGCATGACGAGAAACAAGGCCGCCGATTTCAGACCAATGTCGAAATGAGTCGCGAGTGCCGTCACGAAAGATCTTGCCACACGTGTGCTCATATCATCTCGTTTCTTGTAAGTGTTTTGTCAGCGCGGCTTCAAAGGCTGGCAATTCCGGGTCGCCGGTTTGTTTCATGTGTGCGATGAGCTTCTGGCTCAGATCAGCGATTTCGTTCGAGTGCTTTGGATCGTTGATGAGATTTGTTCGCTCGGATGAATCTGCTGCAGTATCGAAGAGCATCATCGTTTCGCCTTCGAGGAGTTGCTTCACGCGAGCCTGAATCGTCGCGTCAGTAGAATCATTCATTGCGTTCCGGAGATATTGAATCTTAATGAAAGCGGCTCATTGCAGTGTCCGCCAGAGCAATTGCGAGACTGCAATTGCCCAGCGGAACATCCATCTTCGCCCAAGACGCTTCTTCAGGCAATGGTCCTTATTCTCCTGTCTATCCGCCGATCTGGATACCCTGCGAATCTCGTGCTTCAGCTCCCGAAGAATCAATCATTCAATCCCCACACGCCGTCCCAGCGTACGAAACCTTCGATGGCTTCGTACTCCGCCAGACCAAGCTGGTCGTACTTGCGGGCCGTGTCCGCATTGCGGGATTCTGCTCGCTGCCAGAATTCGCGCATGTCGGCACCGGGAAACAATGCGCGGTCTTTTTGAGATTCGTGCTTAAAGATCGCGTTGCGTTTCTGCTTCACTTCCTGAGGACTCAGCGGGACAGCCATCTCAACCTGATGCACGGGCCATTCCTGCCATGCACCACGATACAACCAGACTTCGTTCTCTTTGAACCAGTCATCGTTCCGGCAGACATCACACGCCTGGATGATCGCCTTCAGGCAGGTTCGATGAGTTCCGTGCGGATCAGACAAATCTCCCGCGGCATAAATCTGATGTGGCTTGAGTTCTCGCATCAGGTCCACAAGGATCTTAATGTCATCTGGACCAAGAGGCTTCTTCTTCACGCCGCCAGTTTCATAAAACGGCATATCCAAAAAATGCAGTTTCTCGTTGGGAACTCCGCAACATCGTGCACCAGCTCTTGCTTCACCGCGGCGGATCAGGCCTTTGATTTGCTGGATTTCCTTGCTGTCAATTTGTCCGGCTTGTTTCTTCTTCAGATACTCTTCGACGTGATCTTCCAGCTGCCGAATCGGATCAGACAAAAGTCCGAACGCCGCACAATAGTCAGATACGAATTCGGTGAAACGGATCGCATCGTCATCAAACACCGCGATGTTACCAGAGGTCTGATATGCGATATGAACATCATGTCCCTGAGCTGCCAGACGAATCAGCGTGCCCCCCATGGAGATCACGTCATCGTCCGGATGCGGTGAAAAACACAGAATACGTATCGGGAAAATATGGTCGAATGGCTGCGGTCGGTCGCCAGGGCGTTTCTTGCTGTCTGGCTTTCCGGCTGGCCAGCCAATAATCGTGCTCTGCAGATGGCGAAACACGGTCAAGTTGATTTCATAAGCCGAACCATATTCGGCGAGAAGATCCTGCAGACCTTCTTCGTTGTAGTCAGAATCCGTCAGCTTGAGCAAGGATTTGCCCGTCTTCTCTGAAAGCCAGATGACGGCTCGGCGAATAATGGATGGATCCCATTGGACGTTACTGACCAGCCATGGAAATCGAGTGCGCGTCAACGCGGCAGCAGCGGCGGCATCAAGCAGCACTTTTGTGTTTTTGTGCCGCTGCAGAAACGTTGCAGGAATCGCAGGTGTCACTTCGCCTTCGACAGTTTTCGCAATAATCGTCGATTTGTTTTCGACGAATGCCAGAATGAAAATGCGTCGAGCTTCAAGAATCGTGCCGACGCCCATCGTGATGGCTCGGCGTGGCACGTTTTCGGCACCGAAGAAATCGCTTGCCGCATCAATGCGTGTGACACTGTCCAGAGTGATCATGCGGGTTCGTGTCGATTGATCGGAACCAGGTTCGTTGAAGCCGATGTGCCCCGTGCGTCCAATGCCGAGAAGTTGGATGTCGATGCCACCTGCGGCTGCGATCTTCTCCTCGTAGTCGCGGCAATAGTCGCTCACCTTTTCTACGGCAATCGTTCCGTCTGGAACATGCACGTTTTCCGGCTTGATATTGATGTGATCGAACAGATGCTCCCGCATGAAGCGAACATAGCTCTGCAGATCCTCAGGCTGCATCGGATAGTATTCGTCGAGGTTGAAGGTCACGACGTTCTCAAAAGACAGGCCTTCCTCCTTGTGCATGCGGACAAGTTCGGCGTAAATGCTGGTGGGCGTCGAGCCTGTCGCCAGGCCCAGCACAGCTTGCTTGCCTTCTGACTTGCGACTTCGAATGAGTGTCGCGATTTCCATCGCCACGAGACGCGAAGCTTCGCGAGAATTTGTCAAAATTGTACACGGCAGCTTTTCAAGCTGACACAAGTCCTGTCGCTGATTCATGAGTATGCTATCTGTGCCCGGATTGCCTCGAAATGACATAGGAACCGCAAAGTCTAACGGCTTCCGACGACTTTTCATGCGAACCGCTGGACGTTTCGAAAAACGGGTCTATGACGTTGCCTGCCGGTCATAAATTCCGGCCCAAAATCGGACGGGCTTATCGAAGGTGCCAGCATGAGACATGCAATAATCCACATGACATTGGTTTTCCTGTGCATCCCGGCGCTTGCTGCCGACCGAGCGGAATGGATTCAGTGGCGCGGGCCGGATCGCAAATGCGAGGTTGCTCAGGGCGCGAAATGGCCTGAGAACCTCGACGAAACTTCTTTGGTCGAACTGTACCGAATTCCACTGGAACCCAGTTATTCGGGTCCCATTGTTGCACAGGATCGTGTGTTTATCACCGAGACTGTCAACAAAGAAAAAGAAGTCGTCCGTGCTCTTGATCGTGACACCGGCAAGGAGCTTTGGAACGCAGAGTGGCCCGGAGCCATGTCGGTTCCGTTCTTCGCAGCTTCCAACGGCAGCTGGATTCGCGCCACGCCGATTTACGATGGCCAGAAGTTGTACGTGGCTGGAATGCTGGATGTCCTTGTGGCACTGGACGGAGCTTCGGGTAAGGAAGTCTGGCGGAAAGATTTCAAAGAGGAATTTGGCACCAAGGGACAGTCATTTGGATTTGTCTGTTCTCCGTTGATCGAAGGTGGATTTTTGTATGTTCAGACTTCCGGTGGTCTGGCCAAACTTGATTGCCAAACCGGCGCGATTGTCTGGCGAAGTCTCAAAGAAGACGGCGGCATGATGGGCGGGGCCTTTTCCTCCCCCGTCATGGCCACCATCGCCGGTACGAAGCAGTTGGTCGTGCAGACTCGGTCCAGACTGTGCGGCGTTGGCTTGGATGGTGGCGAAGAATTGTGGTCGCTCGCGATGCCGTCTTTCCGCGACATGAACATTCTTACGCCCACCGTGATCGGTGACAACATTTTCACGAGCAGTTACGGCGGTGGTGCGACGATGATCGAGATCACGCGTAATGAGACCGGTTTTGGCACGAAAGAATTGTGGAAGAACACAACAGAGGCCTACATGTCGTCGCCAGTGGTTGTGGATGGCAACATCTATCTGCATTTGCGAAACAAGCGTTTCAGCTGTATCGATCCGGCAAGCGGTGAATCCTTGTGGCGAACAACGCCGTTCGGCGGATATTGGAGCATAGCGATGAATGGCTCTAAGTTGTTAACGCTGGACGAAAGCGGAGATCTGAGGCTGATCAATGCGAATCCAGCTGAATTTCAGCAAGTCTCAGAACGCCACGTGAGCGACTCGAGCACCTGGGCGCATCTTGCTGTGGCCGACGATCAGGTTTTTGTGCGTTCGCTCGACGCGCTGATCGTGTATCGCTGGAAGTAACAGGCCGCAGCAGCGAATTTGGGCAGTGATTTGGTCCGAGTGACAATTGGAGAGTCCGCCGATAAACTTCGGCGATTCTTTCTGACGTCACTTTAAGAGGACCACGCTTCATGGATACTAAATCAGCAATCAAGGAAACGTTTGGCATCAGCAATATGGTGCTGAATTCGTATATCTCCGACCTCACTGACGCGGAGCTCATGCGACGACCTGGTCCGGGATGTAATCACATTGCCTGGCAATTGGGACATCTGATCAGCTCAGAATGCGGTTTGCTGAATGGCATTCAGGCGGGAGCCGCTCCTGAACTTCCGGATGGCTTTGAAGCAAAGCATTCCAAGGAGCAGAAGGACAATAATAACCCAGCGGACTTCCTGACAAAACAGGAGTACATTGATCTGGCCAGCAAGGTCCATGAGTCGGTGATAGCCTGTTTGGATGCATTTCCTGAAGCAAAACTGGACGAACCAAGCCCGGAGCATTTTCGCAGCATGTTTCCGACGATGGGCTCCATGTTCATCCTGATCGCAACTCATTCCATGATGCACGCAGGGCAGCTTGTTCCGGTCCGTCGGCAACTGGGGAAACCGGTGCTGATTTAGGTGCTCAGTCAGCAATGGTTCAATGGGTGGCCGGGGTTGGAGGGCGTCAGCCCGAAAACCTGGGGCTTCGTTCGCTTCGCTCAGTCCAGCCCCGGCCACCCAATCCGACAAGGCACTGCTTCAATGCACTGGTTCAGGTCCAATTCGAAACTCCAAAATGACTACTGTCGATACAAGACGCCCGCTCCATCCGGTTGTTAAACAAATAAGACCAGGATGGATCTGAAGAGCCATTCTGCCAGGAAAGCTCACCTCACATAACTGCATTTTCAAAAGCATCATTTTATGACCA
>JANOZG010000931.1:0-3621 GCA_031429275.1 Planctomycetota bacterium | reverse complement strand
GCAGAAGTTGTGCCTCAGCCGCTGCCGGTTTGATGACGCACCCGTCCGGAGCCAGGTTGCCTCGCAGTACAGCAAGGCTACCAGTCGCACAGATTGGATTGCTGCGAACCCGAATGACATCTTCGTCCCAGATTTTGGCATCTTCGATCGCCGTCTTTAAAGTCTGGCCTTCTACTGTTTGAGCATCCAGATGCAACAAGTCTGCAATTTGCACCAGCAGAGCATTCAAGCCGCCAGCATCAAAGAAGTCTGCCATGACATATTTTCCGGCTGGCCGCAGATTCGCAAGCACCGGCGTGCGTTGTGATGCTTTGTCAAAATCCTCCAGTGTCAGAGGCACGTTTGTTCGGCCGGCCATCGCCATCAGATGGACAATCGCATTCGTAGATCCGCCGATAGCCATCAGCGTCGTGATCGCGTTCTCGAAGGCGGTTCGATTCAGAATCTCCGACGGCTTGACGTTTTGCCATGCGAGTTCCACGGCCTGTCGACCAGTCATTGATGCCATGCGAGCATGACCGGAATGTGTGGCTGGAACTGAACTAGCTCCAGAGAGTGTCATTCCCATCACCTCCGCTAGCGCAGTCATCGTCGAAGCCGTGCCCATCGTCATGCAATGCCCGGGCGATGCGGCAATATGATCTTCAAGTTGGCACCACGCTTCGCACGAAAGCCGTCCCGCACCACGTTCTGCCCAGAATCGCCAGACATCGGTCCCACTGGCAAGTTGTTCGCCGTGCCATGCTGTTCGATTCATCGGTCCGCCCGGCATGACGATCGAAGGGATATCAGCGCTAAGCGCACCCATGAGCAGGGCCGGCGTCGTTTTGTCGCAGCCGACCATCAACACGGCGGCATCGATCGGATATGTTCGCAGAACTTCTTCGGCTTCCATCGCCAGGAAGTTACGATAGTACATGGACGTCGGCTTCATGAACGTTTCGCTGAGTCCCATGACTGGAATCTCAACGGGAAAGCCGCCCGCCTGCCACACTCCACGTTTGATATCTTCGACGCGCTGCTTGAAATGGGCGTGGCAGGAAATCAGATCGTTCCATGTATTCAGGATTCCAATGACGGGTTTGCCCTCAAAGTCCTCCGTCGAGAAACCCGATTGTTTTTGGCGCGATCGATGTCCAAACGAACGAAGATCGTCAGGACCGAGATATCGAAAACTGCGAAGTTGTTCCGGCTGCAGGCGTGGGCGCGAGGTCATATGGCTTTTGTTTATCGTGAGTGTTTTGTGAACGGCACTTTTGAGTCGATGCTCCAAGCGGTCCAAAATGAGGTGTCACACCCTACGGAGATTTCAGTCCCTCAAAATCGGCCGCGTGACCAGAGGAGCCACTTATTACGAAGCGTAAGCAGTCGGAGCGACGTTCGCAACTTCAACACGAGAAGGCGACCACGTCGCCGCATAAAGACGCCAACCATGGAGCGAGAAATAGTTGTCTGACGTCGTAGTGGAATTCGCCAGAGTTCCCTGCGCGAGGGATTTCTGGCGAAATCCACTACGACAGTTCTCCATTCCTCAATGCACAGCGGCCGCAAGTACGACGTACGACTCGCTTGAAGACTCAATCAAACGTCGCCACAGATGTATAAAGTGCGTGATCCCGAACACAGAGGCAGTTCGCTATCCTCGATTCTTTCGATCCAGAAGATACGGATCTTGTTTCGGGACAGTTTTTTACGTATCACCGCTCAGATTTCGGTTAAGCCGACGCAGTGCTTCGCTTTCAATCTGCCGTACACGCTCACGAGTCAGTCCAAGCGATTCGCCGATCTCTTTCAGCGTTTGTGGCTCGCTGTCATCAAGACCGAATCGCATCCGCAGTATCGCAGCTTCGCGCGGATCCATCTCATCCAGCAGACGTGAAACATGTGTCAGATTATCGTTGTTGATGAGTTCGTCTTCTGGGCCGCGAACGCGATCGTCCGGGATGATGTCACCCAATGTCATCCCGGAGTCTTCTTGTTCCGCCTGGGGCGAGGCGCTATACAGTGTGATTGCCTTCTTGACGATTCGCAATTTCTTCTTGGGGATCCCCAGTTCACGTGCGATATCTTCAGCTGTCGGCGTGCAGTTGAGTTCTTCTGTGAGTTTCGCTGATGCTCGTCGCCATTTGGACAACAATTCCACCATGTAAGCAGGGATACGAATGGTCTTTGCGGAATTCACCAACGCTCGCTTAATGGATTGTTTGATCCAGTAACTTGCGTACGTGCTGAAACGGGTATTCATGTTTGGGTCGAAACCTTCGACGGCGCGCAGCAGACCAAGGTTGCCTTCTTCGATCAGGTCCTGCAATGGCAGGCCCTTTCCAGAATACCCGCGTGCTATGTTGACGACCAGACGCAGATTTGCGCGGACCATGCGGTCGCGAGCAGCACCGTCACCCGCAGAAATGCGGTTTGACAGCTCTTTTTCGTCATTTGCGGTCAGCAACGCGGTCTCATTGATTTCCCTGAGATAAGTTTCCAGTGGCGTCTGGAGCTTAGATGAAGACGCGGTGGTTCGCTTCTGTCGAGTTGTTTGGGTCATGCTTGTCAGCCTGCGGAAGGAACGGCAAAGAATCCAATCTATTTATCGGAGGCAGTACCTGCCTCGTTTAGGCGTGGACTCGCAGAAACTGCCGGTAATCACGGATCGTTTTTCCTTGCCGCTTCCAACGGCATGGTCGGCGCAATCGGCCCCTCACGGAACTAAACCCCGAATTGCTAAGACTCCGCCTAAACCGCATCCCTGCCGCAACTTATGAGATCCTATTCCTGAATCCTTGATTCCACTCCGGCGCATCGGGACACTACACTTCTGGCCTGTTGGAATTCCGCGCTCGGTCCCACCGAAAGTTACTGGATGAAGACTCATAAGATCAAAGGTCGCGTGTCGTTCGCATTGCTGCTAATCTCGGTTCTTCCAACTTGGGCCATGGCACAGCAGACGCTGGACTTCAATCGTGACATCAGACCAATTCTTGCGGAAAACTGTTTTTACTGTCACGGTCAGGATGCGAACAAACGTCAGGCTGATCTGCGTCTTGATCAGCGTGACGCTGCGATTCAGGCGGCATCAATCGTACCCAATGACGCGGCAGCCAGTGGGTTGATAAAGCGGGTGATGTCCGAGGATCCTGATGAAGTCATGCCCCCGCCGAAGTCCAATCGTCGGCTGACGACCGAGCAAAAAACACTCTTGAGTCGCTGGATCTCAGAAGGCGCCCGCTATCAAAATCACTGGGCTTTTGAAACGCCCGCGCGACCGCCAGAACCAAATGTGAAGAATGTTGGCTGGGTTCGTAACGCCATCGATCGTTTTGTCATGGAGAAGCTGGAGGCCGAAGGATTGACCGTTTCTCCCGAGGCAGATCGAGCAACTTTGATTCGCCGCCTTGCGATTGATCTGACCGGACTACCGCCGAAAACGGAGGAAGTCGATGCCTTCGTCAACGACCCAAAACCAAACGCCTACGAAGCTCTTGTTGACAGGTTGATGGCCAGCCCGCACTACGGTGAACGCATGGCGCTCAGTTGGCTTGATGCGGCTCGATATGCTGACAGCAACGGATTTCAACAGGATGGTGATACATGGCAGTGGATTTGGCGGGATTGGGTTGTGAA
>JANOZG010000930.1:0-7835 GCA_031429275.1 Planctomycetota bacterium | reverse complement strand
ATCATCATGAGGTCCGCCTGCCAGGGAGAAGTTTGTTCTCTTGTTTGCACCATCGACAGTAGTAAACAGAGTTGCGGGTCCACCCCATGCCCATCCGTCGCTGGCAAATTGGAAGGCCGTACGTTGAGTTGGCAGGATTTTCCCATTCAGCTTTTCAAATCGTTCCGCTTCACCGATCAGAATCGTCTGCGATGTTCCGTCCTTAATATCACCGATTCGAACGGCACTGTTTGCGTAGAATATACCTTGGTTGCCCCCAGTTTGATTGTAAGCCAGAGTCGAAGTCTGATTTGCAGTCTGCATCTGAGCGGGTGTCAGATCCCACAGAGATCGTACGTTAGGTGCTTCATTGAAAAGCAGCCCGGATCCGGCACATCCAGCGTAGTCATTTCCACCGCCGCGGATTCCAGTAGATATCTTTGTGGGTACGTCGGTGTCAATGTACTTGTTCAGAGTGTACTCGCCGATCGTGTTGCTGATTCCGCTTCGTCGTGAAGGACAATAGAACATTGGGATTTCGGCTTGTGCAGGAGCATAGCCGAGCTTAATCCACTGATTGATCTGCTGAGGCTGGTTCAGGAACTGCGCACCGAAGGCGAATTCCGCGTTGCCATAGACGTTGAATTCCGACCGCCAAAACTGATACAGATTGCCCTGCTCAATATACGGCAGCACGTGATACATCCAGCTGACGCCTTGATTTCCGATGACTTGGTTGTTTGAGTAGGCCTCAGTAGGGTCGACATATCGAACTGTCCCTGAAGTGACCCATCTTGTCACGATCTGCCCCGGAGGGAACGTGTTATGAGCGTCGTGATAGTTATGCAGGCCAAGTGCAAGCTGCTTGAGGTTGTTCTGGCATCTGGACTTGTTCGCGGCTTCGCGAGCACGTTGAACGGCAGGCAGCAAAATCGCGACAAGAATAGCGATGATGGCAATCACGACGAGGAGTTCAATCAAAGTGAACCCCCGCGCCCGACGACGAAGAGTACGCATAAAAAATCTTCCTTACAGATTGCGGCTTGCAACAGTAGACACCAGCGATCCCGATGATCGAAGGCCCACAAAAGACCAATCATATGATCACCGAACATTGCCGTATTGTTCATTTTTTTTCACGTTCAGCACATATCATTCCCGAAAATTTGCACAACTGAGTAAAAAAGATGTGCATTTTTGTCCAAAGTATCCTCGGCGAGCTTAGTTCGGCGGATTTCTGGCCAATCGCCGTAAAACAGCAGCGCCTTCACGGATCAGATCGTCATCTGCCGCGAAAGAAACGCGGAAATGTGTGTCGGACGGACTGAACACGTTACCAGGAATGATCAGCAGATTGTTGCGAATTGCTTCAGCTACGAATTCCGAACCGGTTCCCCAGGGAGCTTTGAGGAAAAGATAAAATGCACCTTGACCGCCGTGGATTTCGAAATCGTCTTTGAGCAGACTGACCAGCAGTTCGCGTTTGCGATGATAATCGCCAATATTGTCTTTGAGGTCGATTTCCCATGCCGTGACCCCAGCCCATTGCACCGGATGAGGGGCGCAGACGAAGGTGAACTGCTGAAGCTTGAGCATCTGTTGAATGATGTACTGAGGTCCATGGATGTAGCCCAGTCGCAGTCCTGTCATTGAATGTGATTTGCTGAATCCATCGATGACGATGGTTCGATCGTTCCATTCTGCCGGACTGTGGAACGGTTCGTCGTAGCAAAACACTCGATAGATCTCGTCGCTAATCAGAGCAATATTCTTCTCTGCCGCCAGTTCTGCCAATGCCTTGACTTCTGCTGCCGACGCAACAGCTCCAGTTGGATTGGCGGGGCTGTTAAACAAAATAACTTTGGTTCTTGGCGTGATGGCCTTGCGAACGTCGTCGATCCGGATTTTGAAATCCGGATACGTCGAAACCTGCACGACGTTTCCGCCCGCCAGCGTTGTCAGGTGTCGATACATCACAAACCAGGGGTCAAAGACAATGACTTCGTCACCGGGGTTGATGAGCGTGCACAGCGCCAGCATTAAAGCGCCACTGGTCCCGGATGTGACAAACACTTTGCGATCGGCATGATGATATCGTTCATCAATGTCTTTCTGCAGCAGACTCAACAGCGGTGCAATCCCCTGTGTCTGACTGTAAGCGTTCTTTCCATCCTGAACCGCTTTGCAAAGAGCGTCTTTGATTGGTTGAGGTGTGTCAAAGTGCGGCTGACCAATGCTCAGGTTGATCGGCTTGGTCATTGTTGCGGCAAGGTCAAACACTTTTCGAATTCCAGAGGCATCAATCTTGTGCATCCGGTCTGCAATCCACGATTCGCTCACTTGCCACTTTCTTTAAATGTTATTGTCGTCGAAAACCACCATCTCGAGTCGCTGAGGCGAATTCTGACGATTGCCGTTCCATCGTACAAGCTGTCAAGTTTTTGATTGGCTGATTCCGATTTGAGGCGCGACAACCATCTTAAAAGTTCGCCCCATTTATTTTGCGGAGTTCGGCGAGAAACATGGGAATTCGTGGGTCCGGTGCATCGAAAATTGCCCCGTCGATGTCCTTGTCAGCGAACTCGCGAAATGTGCTGCGGGATGCACATAAGTTGGGCGAGAACAATCGCTCCGCTTCGCGATAAGGAATGCGATACGCTTGTGAAAACGAATTGTAACGGCGTCTCATGCCAGCGTGAATCAAATTGTCGTCTGCGTCTGCGTTTAGACTGACGCGTGCAATGCCGTCTATGTTACTAGACAATCGAGCTTGACCTGGCGGACTGCCCGGTGTAATCTGTCTATATCACTAGACGATGTCCCCGACTGCGAAAGGAATTCCTTATGCCGCGGCAGGTTTCCCGGTATCCCACTGAGCTGGAATTGCAGATCTTAAAAACGCTGTGGAGGCAGTCGCCGTTGCTGGCTCGAGAAGTGCAGGCCGCACTGTCCGAAGACGGGCGCACGTTGGCAAAGACGTCGGTCATCACAACGCTCAATACGATGTTCCGCAAGCGTTATTTGTTGCGAAAGAAGCACAACAACACGTACCTGTTCAGCCCACGGATCACCGAAGAACAAGTCAATGGACGCGTGATCGAGGACGTAGTCGATCGTGTCTTTGATGGGTCGACTTCGGCAGTCATGCTCAGCCTGTTTGATGCCAGAGAAATCAACAAAGACGAGCTGCAGGAGCTTCGCAGCCTGATTGATCGCAAGCTTAAGGAAGCGCGGTAGAGCTGTTTTGGAAGTGTTAAATCAGTTCTTGAATGCTGGAGTTCATGATGCACGACTTCCTGGGGTTCGATCCGATCGTCTGTGAACGACTCACGGTTACGCTGCTGCACTTTCTTTGGCAGGGAGCAGCTATTGGCGTTGTTGCTGCGGTCCTGAGCCAAATGCTGTTTCGGGCCTCTTCACAAGTGAGGTACATGATTCACTTCGCATCGCTGTTTGCGATGTGCTGTTGCTTGCCGATCACGTTTTCCTTTGTCAATGTGCCTGAACCTGTCATGGTCACGGCGGCAGTCGAGAAGAAGTCGATCGTCTCGATGACAGACGACGCAGATATTCGCAATCTGCAGTTGCCAATACCCGCGCTGGATGCGAATCCGATCCTTATTGATCCAAACGCCGTGCCAGAACTGGCGGAAGAAAGCGTTTCATCGGATCGAGCGATTTCTCCACATGAGACTCCAGTTGCTGTCACGACGATTTCCGGCGATGCCAATTCGGAAGCAGCCCGGTATTTGCCGCGGTTGGCACCTTATGTGACCGCAGTTTACTTGGCTGGTGTTGTCCTGTTGCTTGTGCGCCTGGTGCGGAGTGCCTGGTTAACGCGACAGTTGGGAAGCTCTGCAAACATGGTCACCGAATGTGACCTGCTGAATCGCATGCGAACTCAGGCGGAGCGACTGGGATTGAGGGTTCTTCCTGCCTTGCGATGGTGTAACAAAGTTTCAGTGCCCGTGGTAATCGGAGTTTTCCGGCCAGTGATTTTATTGCCGGCGATCGCTGCGACAGGACTGACCGTCGACCAGCTTCAAGCCGTGATGGCTCACGAACTGGCACACATCCGCCGCTACGATCTGGTGATGAATGTCCTGCAGCGAGTGATCGAATCGCTGCTGTTCTTTCATCCGGCCGTGTGGTGGGTCAGCCGACAAATCACCAATGAACGTGAACATGCCTGCGATGAACTCGTACTGACGGTTGGGCCTGGCCGCGCTCAGTACGCTGATGCTTTGGTGCGAATGGCAGAACTCTCCTGCCAACGCAGTCAGCTGCCTGTCACTGCTCTGGCCACGACTGGCTCATCGACGACAGCCTTCAAACGCCGCGTGTTGAAAGTGCTTGAGATGGACGCCGCCCCGACGCTGCGTCCGAGTCGCATTGCCGCCGTAATGGCGAGTCTTGTAGTTTTGTTCGCCCTGGCAATTCCGCTTTTTTTGAGCGGCTCGCTGGCTGGCGGACAGTCCGGTGAGAACCAGGATCGAGAAGAGATCGTGAATCAACGGAATCTGATCGCTGCCAATGATGAACCGGTCGCCCAGCCGCCCACTCCAGAAGTTCAGCCTCCCCGTGTTGAGCTAGTTGGGCTCACCTGGAACAGGGTCCCAAGGAACAACGCCTGGCAACCCAATGGGTCGTCCATGGCACTTCCGGAATGGGCGAAGTCGATACCACATCTGGGTCCGGAAGGGACTGGAGAGACACCCGTTTTGCTCTATAAGATCCATGGGCTGAGGGACACACCGTCGGTCAACTTCCACGAATCATCGATTTCCACCGGGGACCAGGAACTGACCGGGGCTGTCTTTCATCGAGCCATGATTCGCTTTCAGGCCGTTGGAGAGACCGCCAACGAAACACCGAAAATCTCCATTTCCGATGAACCGTGGGGACCGTGGAGAACCATCACGAAGTCCGGCGAGATGTCCTCGCCCGTGTCGGATGATTCACCCTATCGGCTCGGATATGCCATGGTGACTGCCCACGGGATTCGTCCGCTCCGGCGAAATACCCAGGTCCAGGGGCTGATCCTTCAGTACCCGAAGGAGTTTCGAGACCTGTACGATTTCGAAATCGAGGAACTCTCGCTCTCCCCCACAATTGATCCCAGCGACATCCGCCAGGGCGACAGTTCGCCAGTCGGCGAAGGGAACAACGCCCGCGTGGAGATTGAGTTTCCACTCCCGTCGCATGCTGACCTGAAGGAGTACCGCTACCGCATCCGGCCTTACCGGCATCAGTTCGTATTCGAGAACGTCAACTTCGCCCCCAGCCAGAAACCGGCCAACTACACCCCGTTCAAGACGGTCTACAAGAAGCTGGAGCATGACCTGCCGAAGCCAGCAGGCCCCCGCGTGGAGCTGATCGGCTTGACCTGGGACACGGTCCCCAAGACCGAGGTCTGGACGCCCAGCGGGTTGCCGATGCCTGTGCCGGAGTGGGTGCAGCAACTTCCCCAACTCATCCCGCCTGCTCCGCCCGCAGAGAAGGACGGCAACGGACCGCTCTTCATGTATGAGCTTCACGGTCTGAACGGGATCCCCTCGATTCAATACGAGGATCGGACCTTGAAGATTATCGGGGACGCAGGCCTGCCAGTCGGTCGCCCCTATCGCCAGGCGGTGTTCTATGAGCGAATGAAAGCACCCATCGATCTGCTTTACGGTTCTCACCCCGCCGTGCGAATCTCGGACGAGCCGTGGGGACCGTGGCGGACGATTACGAAGCAGGGCCAGCTGGAAGGGTCCCTTGATGAAGGCACATTGTACCCAGAAGGGTATGGAAGTGTGACCGCTCACGGATTCCGCCCACTGACGAAGGAGCCAAATGATCCGGAAAGAGACGCCAACGATCTGGTCCAGCAGGGGTTAGTCCTGCGGTCCCCATACGACTATGCCATCGAGATCGAGAGCGTTCCGGAGACAACCGGACCACAGCCAAAGCCGAACGATAGTCTCCCGGGCCGAGTCGTGAAACTGATCCGTAACGAAGCAAAGGAACGCTGGGAGCAAGAATGGGAATGGCCCGTCGACCCCGCGAAGATCGACCACATCCGGTTCCGCATCCGCCCCTACCGACATCGCTTTGAGTTTGAGGAGGTCGCTTATAAGCCGTATGAACGGCCCGCCACGTCGAAACCGTTCAAGACGATCCATACGAAGCTGGAGCATGACCTGCCGAAGCCGGTGGCCGCCCAGACCCGGTCGCTGAGCATTGAGCCTCGCGACCCCGGGAGAGCTCTCCAATTCGAAAGCCACACCGATCATTCCCGGACTCCACCGGAGTTGATTCAGACGATCGACGGAGGAGTTCGCTTCATCCTGGAAGACAGCCCGAAGAGGTTCAACGGTCAACTCGTGCCGACGCACATCGAGTTGTCGGCCGATCGAGCGGTGATATGGATCCCTGAAAATCCTGAAAATCCAGCTGCGAATGCCGGAAATCCAGGAAAGATCAAGGTGGAATCTCCCTTCCAGATCTACCTCGAAGGAGAAGTGCATGCCCAACTAGGGAAAGATGTCGTCACTGAACGTAACGCCTACTACTACTTTGATGGGCAGCAAGGAACGCTCTTTGGCATTGAGCCGACGGCTAACGAGCTCAAGGACCAGCCACCGTGGGTGCGAGCGAATGCAGTCCGCAAGAACCTGTCGGCCAAGTTTTCGGTCACTGAGCTTGCGAAGAAGGTCGTCGCAACTCTGCCCGGTGGGCTGGAGCTCGAACTGTTGGGAGTAACTCCCTTTCGCGAACCGATCAAGGAGAGCTGGACACCCTACGGAAAGAAGTTTGAACCGGCACCGGATTGGGCAGGCCGACTGAAGCTCGATCCGTTGCCGCCGGGTGGATTGAGCTACTGGGTCAATGGGGACTACCGAGACTTCATCGTCCGGGCTCGCGGGTTCACTCCCGAACAACTTGCACTCCTGCCGTTCTTGGAGAAGTTCGAATCGGGCGACAGCATGATCGGGCGGATGCAGGTCTTGACCTGGAACCAGCAGGTCCAGCGGCTGCGGATCGGGATTCCGGGTGAGTGGGGGCCGTTCCAGATCCTGCGAGTCGATCCCAAAGTGGCGCCCAAGGCCCAAGCGGTCGAAGTGCCCGCCGAGGTACCCGCGCCGTTTCGCAAGGTCTATGACTCGATCCAGCCGAGGCTGGAAGCATCCGACGCCCGTCTGGAACGCTGGCAGAAAATCGAGATGAAGTCGCTGCCTCCGGACTTTAAACCCGGCGATCCTGATCCCGATTTCGAGCCAGGCAGCCGTGTTCGCATCGTCTGGAAGGGAATCCCCACAAACCAGGACCTCAAGTACACGCTGCGAGAGGCTGTCGTGGTCGATCTCAATGGCCAGCGGCACACCATTGTCGCCACAACAGCATTCGTCGAACCCGAGGGCGGACACCAATGGGACGTGGACATCTTTGATGTACCAATCGGCAAGGTCTCCCACATCGAGTACCGCCTGCGTCCCTATCAACATGTCGTCACGTTCAACAACGTCGCTCTGCACCCCGGAGTCGCCTGCGGTCCGAACGTCGTAGTTGAGTCGCCCTTGGCAGTCGCGGGAAATGCCGCAAATTCATCGGTGTCTACAAAACTCAAGCCAGATCAGATCGCCGATGCGGACGTGGAGAAGTACGTTCTCGACACGCTCAAAACGCCATTCAACATGGAGGATCTGGGGAGATCCTCAAGCACTCACTCGATGCAGATTACCGAAGATTTGCGTCAGATTCGACAGCGTAATCTGGTTGTCAGGACATTGCTTAACGCACTCAACAGTCCGGACGAACTCACCTCGGACCAGCGTGAATTGGCCTTGCGATCGATTGTGGGTGAGGCCCCG
>JANOZG010000929.1:0-5551 GCA_031429275.1 Planctomycetota bacterium | reverse complement strand
CACGCGACGCGGGCTGAATTGAGGCGAGCGGCGACATTAGTCCCCTGATTCTTCGTGAGGCCAACAATCAGGGGATTAAGATCCCCGCTCGACGCTCAAGGACCTTCATCAGTATGCGGTCGAGGAATTCCATCAACGGATGACAACCATGCAATCAAAGCAATGACTTCATCTCGCGCTAATGGTTCAAGTAGGCCCTCTGGCATATTGGAGATCTTCTGGTTGGCGATGTCCTCAATCTCCGTGCGAGGAAACTCTTCGCGAATTCCAGTATTGGAAACAATCGCAAGAGTCTCTGCGGAACTCACCGACATCATGCCGGTCAATGTCTTGCCGCTTTTGAGGGAGACGGTCACAGTTGGATATTCTTCGTTGAGTTCGTGCGATGGAAATAATGTCGCCAGAAGTATTTCGCGACGTTGCCTTCTCCATCCCAGAGAAGTGAGATCCGGGCCGAGAGTTTCCCCAATTTTCCCCCGGCGATGGCATTTTTGACAACCCGCCTTTTTGTAAACTCGTTCACCGAGTTGCTTCATTTCGTCTGTCGTGACGAACTCCTCAACGGGGCTTTCGAGTGTTGCCATCGTCCACTTTCGATCCACAGAATCGACGGGAAGTTTCGGTTCCGGCTGATCGGGATATTCGCTGGAAAACCACTCCTGATATTTTGCGAGCGTCCATGTTGCAGCGTCGGATTTTTTCGAAGGAATGCCAGTCCAGTGCCGGAGCAGATTGGTCGCTGCGACTTGCTGATCCTGTGGAAGCTGCAAACCGACAAGTATAACCTGCCGGACCCACTGACCTTTGTTGGCTCGATTTCGAAAGCGCTGCAAAGCGTTCAGGACGGCGACCCCATCTTCGCCACGGACGACAGAAAGCGAGCGAACCATAAAAGTCCAGTCCTGCAGATCGACAGGCCGTAACGATGTCGCTGCTGCCAAAGCTGCTGCCGCTGAACCTCGTCGCTCCGGCTCGTTTTCGAAGACTGAACGAACATACGCGAGTCCAGCCTCCTCCTGTGATGTGGCAAGTGCCTTCAGGATTTTGTTTTTCGTCTCCGTCAGCGTTTTGGAACCTGGCGACGTTGCCCCGGACGCCTCATCGATTTCAATGAGTCGCTGGATTGAATCCTCATCAAGCGGCTGACTTGTCAACTCTGTAACCTCTGTTGTCTCTTGTGCATTTTCCACGTTGGGTTCCTGGGACAAGGCAAGTGGAGATTGCAATTGTGCTAACAAAACGGTGCCGACAATTGCCAGGCATCGTGTGGAAAGCAGATTCAGAACAGGTCGCATGAGAATGCTCGACGAAATGAGTAGAGTCGGAGGTTAAGCCACACGGAGCATAATTGGATCACCGGAAATACTCCAGGGTTTGACATTTGAGATGCCGAGCCGGTCAATAGTGCAAAATCGGACGACAATCCGCAACATGATCTACACCGCGCTGACGTTTACTCGCCCGCGCCAGTGGCCGGTGCAATGCACTCCGGTGAATCAATGATTGGCCGATTGACGATCGTCGATACGGCAGAACGAATCAGGTGGCCATTTTCGAATGGCTTCAGCATAGCTTCCAGTGAGATTTTGTCAGTGGTTGGGTTCAGCCACGATGACCATGCTTCGACAGGAAGTATGACCGGCATGCGGTCGTGCAGTGATTCCATGTCAGCATTCGCGTTAATCGTCAGAATTGTGCAGGATTGGATTACCTTTGACTCGCCTCTCTTTGCCTCTTCGTCGGTCGCAGATTTGGATTTTGGAGACCATGTTTCCCAAAGTCCTGCCATTGCGAAAGGCTGTTCGTCCTGCATGCGAATCCACCACGGTTGTTTCTTTCCAGATGCCAGCTTCTCCCATTCGAAGAAGCCGTCCGCCGGGATCAGGCACCGGCGTTTTGTAAATGCCTGACGAAACGATGGCTTCTCCGTGGCCGTTTCCGCGCGGGCGTTAATCATTGTGTTGCCGATTGCCAGATCTTTCGCCCAGAATGGAATCAAGCCCCATCGCATCATCACGGCTTCTCGCAGATCCGGGACTAAAGCGGATGCTCGGATCGTCAGGATTGACTGCGTCGGGGCAATATTGAATCGCGGGACAAGATGCGGAAGATCATCCAGTCCGAACAGTTCCTGGAGCCGTGGATTCGGAGTTTTCAGAGTGTAACGCCCGCACATGCGGATCATTCCTGTCCAAAAGGCAAAGTGCTTAAGCACAAAGTTCGAAGACAACTGCAGTGATTTTGGCAGAACCTTTTGAAAAAGCGAAGCTGACAGCGTACAACACTCTGATTGAACTTACTTCAATCGCACGAATATTGACAACGCCCTGGCCTTCCAGTGGCAATGGGTTTGTAAATCTTGAAAGGCAAACGGTGTCTGCTATGGATGATAAGACGAAAGAGGAACAAGGCAAGGAAGCAAATTCAAAAGACGCGGCCGCTGAAGTCAAGGGAGCTTCTCAGGAAACAAAGTTCGCAACGTTTGGAGGCGGCTGCTTTTGGTGTACCGAGGCTGTCTTTTTGAAACTAAAAGGCGTTGAAAAGGTCGTCAGTGGCTATACCGGAGGCAAGGTAAAGAACCCCACATACGAACAGGTCTGCACCGGGCTGACCGGACACGCTGAAGTCATACGAATTGAATACAATCCGGACGAAATCAAATTCGAACAATTATTGGATGTCTTCTTTCATACGCACGATCCCACGACCAAAAATCGTCAGGGCGCTGATGTCGGCACGCAGTATCGATCGGCTGTGTTCTACAGTGACGACGCTGAGAAAGAGACGACAAAAAAAGTCATTGCCGAGCTCGATAAGTCCGGGGACTTTGACGATCCCATCGTGACCACACTTGAAGAGATGAAAATCTTTTACCCAGCGGAAGATTATCATCAAAATTACTTCGCTCAAAACCCTGGCAATTCATACTGCCGCGCGGTTGTTGGGCCAAAGGTTGCAAAGTTTATGAAGCGGTACAAAGACATGGCGAAGAAGGACGAATAGCGGTTACTGTTTGGCAAACGGGGACCTAAGTCCCCTGATTGCGACGTAAGGCGTGGCCAATCAGGTGATCAATTCCTATCGGTCGCCGATGCTATGGTGGCGTGCTGATTATTTCCAAACGAGGCTGATCGGCACTGTCACCATTTCCGGGGCATCGTTATCCGTCGCGTTCAACGTGAGCACTGCTTGCTCACCACGCTGAGTCGGAAGTTCGTTCACTGACAAGGTGACGTTCACCGTCTGACGTTCTGGAACCGAACCTGGAATCAATTCATGTTTCGCAGTGATGCCTGCTGGAAACATATCGCAATGTGTCACTTTCCAGCGACTTGGGACATCAAATGCAATCACCATGCCGCTTGAGTTTGCTGCATTTGCCGTGTCGATGATCACGCGGCCCGCTTCCGGAGAAACTCGAACAGAATCAGAGGACTCTCGCTTATTATCGCCGACCATGACTGGAATCTGAATGACGGGAAATAGGTCATCGTCCGTCGCAACATTGATCAAACCACGGTGTCGTCCGGGTGGCGGATTCTCTTGAAAGTGGACAGACAAAGCCGTGCGACTCGCGCCTTCGCGCACGAACTGTCCCGCCAACTGTGCGGTGAATAGTGATGAAGACGCGATGACATCAGTGACTTGGATCGGTTTCTCCATCGAATCCGGTCGAAAATCTGAAATCGTGACAATGTGCTCCTGCCCAGCCTTGACCGCCCCCATCACCATGAGAAAACGTGGTTCAACGATCAATGATTTTTCAGGCAATACAGCCTTTACGGTGAGTGTCACTTCGCGCGGTTTTGGGTCCGTGTAGTAAACGGTGACGGTGTATTCTCGGGGCCCTGATGGTTCGTTATTGAGTCGAATGGGCAACGAAAGTGTCTCGAATTTATCAGGGGCTATTTCAGTTGAGGTGATACTTGGGGCGAGACAGCCGCAGCTGGCCTTCATGTTGGTTATTTTGACTTTTTCTGTGCTGTTGTTGCGAACATAGAAAACGGGAGTCAGCAATGGCTGCTGAATCACAGGAGCCGGCCCGTAGTCCGCGAGATACTCTGAAAACACCAATGCCGGTCGATTACTGGTCACGAGACATGCAGGGCCATTGGAATTATTCGATCCAAATACAGCCGCTGACAAACACGGAACGATCGCAAGCAACCCTATGATCCATGTTTGTGACGGTCGTGCTGCGGGTGTTTCTTTTTTAGCATTCATCGAAAAGCCCGTAGCTCGACTCTCCAGAGTCGAGTGATCTCCGAGAAAAGAATCGACCCTCGAGAGTCGAGTGATTTCCGAAAAAGGGCTCGACTCTGGAGAGTCGAGTGACGGCGAGAAGCCGCTTTCGGATAGCTGTCTATTTCACTCGCGTGCCGTCCGGGATGGAGCAAGGCCCGACCACATGCGTAAAGGCTTCAACGACACAGTTTTCTCCGATCACGACATTGCCATCAATGACCGTGAATGGACGTATAAGCGAATCACGGCCGATCTTTGCGCCGTATTCAATAGTCGTCTGAGCTGCGTTTTCGATCGTGACTCCGGATAACATCAACTCTGTCAGGATGCGAGTCTGAATATTCGCCTGAACTTCCGAAAGTTGCACTCTTGTGTTGACTCCCAGAGCTTCCTCAAGGGTCAGACTGCAGCTGGCCGCCACCTTATGACCTTCATCCATCAGAATCCGCGGGCAGTCGGTCAGATAGTATTCTGACTGCACGTTGTTGGGCTTAAGCTTTCGCAATGACTGCAACAACAACTGGGTATTGAATGCGTAGCAGCCTGTATTGATTTCTGTAATCCTGCGTTGTTCCGGAGTCGCGTCTTTATGTTCAACGATGCACTGGAAAGCGCCGTTTGAGTCGCGTACGACACGACCAAGTCCGTCGTTGTTCACTGTGTCTGCAGTACCGATCACACAGGCCGCATTCTCGCCTGTTTGAGCATCAAGCAATGCCTTCAGCGATGATCCCTGCAGCAGCGGTGTGTCTCCGGCGAGGATCAAGACTGAACCCGAGTGTCCGGAGAGTGCAGCTTCGCACATCATCACTGCATGGCCTGTGCCTTTTTGTTCAGTCTGCTCCGCGAATGTGACATCGGTGTGATGAGCGAGCGACTTGCGAACAAGGTCGGCTTTGTGTCCGACAACGACAACCAGCTTTGTCACTCCAGCTGCTCTGGCTGCGTCCAGCACGAACTCAATCATCAACCGTCCGCAAACAGGATGCAGAACCTTTGGCACTTCGGATTTCATCCGTGTGCTTTTGCCAGCCGCCAGAATGACAGCAATAGGAGCGTCCATGTGTGTCAGTGTTTTTCGTTGTGTGATTCTTGTAAAAACAAAAGTCTATGCCGGACGACTTCAGTAACGCAGCCCAATTTGCCCGACGAATCCATTGCCCAGTCCGAAGCCCGGGACGGTGTTGCTGAACCTGACGTCGCGATCAAACACATAACCGCCTTCAATCATCCAGCTATACATACCCGCGTCCATCTTCATTCCCAGTAAGACACGTTTGTCTTCAATCTGCATTTGATTTTTCGT
>JANOZG010000928.1:0-2484 GCA_031429275.1 Planctomycetota bacterium | reverse complement strand
CGCAACAGTAAGCGCCGACTACAGCCCGCTCAACGCAACAAGTGGTTCATCCGTGTCGGATTCTGCCGCGTCAGCCAACGGCAACGGTGTTATACCTGTCTTTGCAACGGGTCACGCGTTTGTGCAGCGTCGAGCGAAACTTGGCAAGCCAATACCGATTCGCGACAGGATCGAACGTGGTTCAGCAGAACGAACCGAGTCGATTGGAACGCCCGCAACGTTTCAGAATTCAAACCCGACGGGGAATCCAGAGCCAGTCCCGGTGCAAACTCCTGTCGTCCGGGACGGAATCTCATTCGGTGCAGCAGGATGGCTGCCAGCACCAAACGACAGCATCGCCGGGTTCGGCTCTCCCTCGGCCAGCATGCCGCGTGAAAAAAATCTCACACAGTCGACAGATGCATGGAATTCCGAAGGTCTGCAGAATTCACAAAATGAACCGGCGATCAACGGTGAGCAAACTGTTCCGCCGTCGCAATTCGATTCCAAAGGCCCACTGCCTGAGGAAACTAATGCTCCGACTTCAAGTGCTGATTCATCAATCGCGATTGATGCTGAAGACCCTGCTGCCGCCACGGTAACCCCCGACAACTCTGCAGCCAGAGAGCCGACGGTACTTGACCGTCTGCGAGGTCTTTACACTCCTCGCCGCGATGAAGCAGCACTGGAACGTAGCCGCAAAGCCAACCGCCGCTGGACAGATCCATTTGGTTTGATGCGCGAACGTGAGCCAGAGACTGTCGATGCCGCTGTGGGAGCAACTTCGCCGCTGCCGTCAAATCCGGAAGCATCGCCAACAGCATTTCCAGTGGACACCACTGCTTCCATGGACAACAATGAAGTGTTGCTGGAACCATTGATCGCAAAACTCGAGCAACAATTGGCAGAATGGCCGCGACATACCAACGGTGCGCCAGAAAACCTGCCCGAGTGGCGACAGCATCAAACGGACCTGCGACTGCTCTATTTGATCGCTGGCAGATCCGCTGAATCCATGCAAGCGATTGAATCTCTGCCTGAAAAGGAACAGGAATTCTGGCAGTCGATGATGCTGGCTATGGAAGCATATCGGAGCAGCGACGATTCGGCAGACAGGACTGAACAACTGACGGAGACGCTGAACTATGTTCGCACCGCATCACGACAACTTCAACCGCTGTCCACGATGAAGATTCGCAGAATGAGTTTCTGCAATCGGATTGAAGGATTTGGCAGCTTCGATGTCTTCCCTGGTTCTGACTTCAAGGCAGGACAACCACTCCTGCTGTATGCGGAAATCGAAAACTACAGATCAGAATTGACGGACGATGGTGAGTATCGGTCAGAATTCGCCGCGAAGATTCAATTCATCCGGGATGGAGAAACAGAACCAATAGCGTCGAGGACGATTGATTTGCCGGAAATCGAAGACCGCTGCATCGCCGAACGAACCGACTATTTCCAAAGCTATGAACTGACGATTCCGACGCTCTCCCCAGGCCACTACATCCTGCGTCTGCGTGTTGACGATCAACTCACCCAGCAAACAGCCACGTCAGATCTCCCATTTGATATTCGCCCGCTGGGCGGTGCACGTTAGGAACAGTCCCGGAATAAGTCCCCGATGTTTCCATGCCATGAAATCCCAACCCGAAACGTCAGTGAGGGATTTTGCACAACATCTCGATCCCTCGCTGACGCTTCGGGTTGGGGTAGACGGAACTTATTTCGGGACTGTTCCTTAGTGGCATTGGAATGTCAATAGGGCGAGCAGTAGATGTAAGTCCGTTGATCGTGATTGCAGCGATCGCACCATCTACCTTTGTAGAAGAATGCTCAGGCATGGGCTATGCGAAGCCGTGGTCTTGATGCGGGCTTTATGGCTTTATTGACCTCCTGGCTGTTCTTCGCCTGCACAAACAAATCGCGATTGACGTCAAAGCCGGTCACGACCACGCTGAATTCGTCGCCGAGCGGATAGACCATCATATGATTCGGATCTCGAATCTCGATGATGGCGTTCTTCGCTTCAATGCAGATTGGGTTTTCGTTCAACCGAAAATCTGTCGTCGAATACTTCTTCAGTGGATTGCCACCGCGTCGATCATATGCGATCTGTACTTCAATCGGCTGACGAGGATCCACCATGTCTTTGCGACTACCGATGCGAAATCCGCCCTGGCGACTTGAAAGCCGAAACGTTTTTTGTTTCCTTGGCTTAGCGTTCAGGATTTTCAAACGGTCAGTTGCAGCGCCAGTGTTCTTGCTGGTCATCGACGAAAATTCAACCGGCACCCCCTGTTGTTCGTGACCAGTCCCCACCGAGAACACGTCCAGCAGCAATTCGGGATCATCATCGTCCGCCGCTTCGGCCAGCATCTGACACAGGTCCGACACTGCATTACGTATAAACCGCAAAGTTGCAGCGCCGTTGATGTATTTTCCTTTGAAGTGTGAAGTCTCTTCACTCCATTCCGTATGCGCCGGGTTTTCAGCGTCCCCCAG
>JANOZG010000927.1:0-2046 GCA_031429275.1 Planctomycetota bacterium | reverse complement strand
TGCCGTAAATTGCGATTCCTGTTCTTCAATATCCCGCGTCGGAGGAACTCGAAAAATGTTCCATCTTTGTCTGCATCTACTGATGCCTCCCTTTTTAACTCCGACAGTTATTGTCAAGCCAAGCCTTATTTTGGGGCTGCTGGCGTTTCAGCTGTCGGCTTCACAAACTGGTCCCACGCACTCGCGACATTGCCCTCTTTGGTGTCGCCGTCATGGAGATACATCCCGTATCGAAGTCGGAGCGATTCGCCTTTCTTGAGATGTACAGGAGCCGCTTCTTCGGCGCCATTCGTGTAGGCTTTGTTGCCGAACGGACTGATCGAGAACAAACCGTAGTCACGAACATGATATCGCGAAGGTCGAAAGTTGCCCGGATGATCCATGATGGCAACGCCCACTGTCTTGCCGTCAACTGTGCCATAATAATCGATCCACGGAAACGGTTTTCCCCAACAGTTTTTTGATGATTCAGAACCATCGCTGGCCACGATGTGCCCGCCGTTTTTTTCTTTCATCGACGGTGCGACTCGAATGCCGAACATGCCTTCTTTGGTGTCCTCAAATACAGCATCCACATCCGAAGCAGTAAACGTCATGTCGTACACCAGCAAACGATTGGCATGAATAGTGACGGTGGCTGTTTCCGTAATCTGTGGAACTTTCGTTTCCGGATGCTGCCATTGATTCACCGCTTCGAAAATTCCCACCGAGCCTCCGGACTGAATGACTTTCACCGATGTATTTCGGATTGGTCCGTCTTCTTTCCAGAACTTGATGCCGTTGACTTCATCAACCGAATTCCAGACACCTTTGTGATGCGGGTGGTCGGCATCCGAAGCGTCGTTAAGAATTCGATTCACAACCACACCAGCACTAGTCCGCACGGGCATCAAGAATGGTTTCGGCAATTCATGCGAAAAGTTATATGTTGCAAACGGCTGTCCATCGATCGTGATGTCCAGCGTGCTGTCGCCCGTCTTAAATTCAACTTTGTCACCGGCATTGACGCAGGGGATGCAAATGGCGATGAAAAGCGCTGTCACGAAGGAGTAAATTTGAGCATACGACCAGGTTGGCATGGCTGGACTTTCGTCTAGGGGAGGATGGACTGAGGATGGGGCAGAATAGTCGAATTGGTGCAATTTCAAAAACGAACCGGGTTACGGTAACTTGACTCTCCATCGTGGAGCTTTTTTGGCGGCCTCACGATTCGACTTTGGAGAGTCAAGGTGCGTCAATTGCGACTTATGGCTTGTCCGCCTCAGGCTTCTTTTCGGACTTCTGACCAGCACGAGCAAGATCGCGACGATAGCGGCGGATGAGTTCGGAGTATTCGTTGTCGAGGACTTCTTTGCCGGCGTCGCTTACGTCTGCGTCCAGATCATCGTTTAATTTTCCCCATCCTCGAGCTTTTCCTCTCTTGCTCGTACGGTCTGGATCTTTGCCATCGAACTCTGAAACATTACCTTCGCTCTTCGGATCGCCAGCTGCGCTGCCGGGATCGGAACTGAGCTGCCCCGGAGAAAATTGATTCGGCAACGCACCACGGGCGGCATCCTGCAATGACTTCGCCGCCTTTGCCATTTGCTGCGCGGATGATTGCTGTTGAGACGGCGACTGCTGACCTTTGCTGCCTTCACCGTTTGCGTCTCCCGGCTTTCCTTGTTGCTGGCCCTGACCTTCAGCAGGCTGGCCTTCTCCCGGTTTGCCATTTTGTTCGCCAGCCTTACCCTCATCCGGCTGCTGCCCCGGCTGTTCTCCAGCTTCGGTTGGTTGTCCTTCTCCTCGTTGTCCCTCGCCAGGTTTTCCATCCTGACCTGGCTGGCCAGCCGGACCTGGCTGACTAGTCTGACCTTCAGGCGACTGTTGATTTGCTGCTTGTTCCGCTGCTTCACGTGCAGCCTGTTCCGCTGCAGCTCGTTGAGCCGCTTCCTGATCAATGGATTCCGACGCCTTTTTCAGACTTTGCAGAGCGTCGCTGACACTTTCACCAACTTCACTCGGAATCATTGCATCGGGATCGCGATGTCCCTGTGCGGCTTGTTG
>JANOZG010000926.1:0-2943 GCA_031429275.1 Planctomycetota bacterium | reverse complement strand
CTTGACCCAAAGGAGCCTCCCGGCTCGTGGACATGAGCCGCTCACGCTGTTCGCTTCCTGAAAGATGCGCGCGCTGTGCGCGAATGATTCGTAGTAAGACTCTAACGCGGCCACCATAGCCCCTCCAGAATGAACTGGAGTTGCGTTCATTTCGGAATTCACGAGAATTACGAGAGAAGAAGCATATCCAATCTGACTGCTTTCACTTTATTTCCCTAAGGGGATTTTCCTGGCGTATTCGTTGTCTACCCGGATGCCGACGATCATGAAATTACATGAACCCCAATTCTTACTGATGACGCCCCTGTGCCTGGCACTCGGTATTTTCGTTAGTGCTTCTTTGGCAGCCGGTATCAACGCTTAGGATGAGCCCGTCCAGTTGAAGATTGGTGACACGGCACCGTCATGGGAGGATCTGATCGGCACTGATGATCAAAAGCACTCACTGTCGGACCTGAAGGATCAACAGGTCGTTGTCGTTTGCTTTACCTGCAATTCCTGTCCGTACGCGGTGGACTACGAGGATCGCATGATCGAATTTCATAAGAAGTTCGCATCACGCACCGAAGGCGTCGCTTTGATCGCGATTAATTCAAACCTTAAGCCCGCTGAGCGTCTTGATAAAATGAAGGAACGAGCCAAAGTAAAGGAGTTTCCATTCCCCTATTTGATGGATGAGAAGCAAAACGTTGCTGCGGCCTATGGCGCAAATTTTACTCCAGAGTTCTTCGTCCTGGATAAAGATCGCCGCATCGTTTACATGGGCGCGATGGATGACCAGACTGCGGCCGACAAGGTGCAGCAACGTTTCGTAGAACTCGCAGTGGAAGCTGCGTTGAAAGGCGAAATTCCTGCAACGACATCCAATCCCGCAAGAGGATGTTCAATCCCATACAAACGGTCGAGAAGGTAAAGGCAAACGGGAAACGTTGGTCCCCTGATTATGTGCGAGGCCCACAATCAGGGGATTGAAATCCTTTGCTCTCCGAAGGCAGACCTCATTTCGACGGCTCGCAGAATAACAAGATCACAAGGAAGTCATCATGCAGACGTTTCAGGGACGAACCGCCTTTCTGACGGGAGCAGCATCGGGGATCGGTCGTTGCATAGCCATCGAACTGGCTCAGGCAGGGTGCAATCTGTGCCTTGTAGACGTCAATGCCGATGGTTTGAAACAGCTGGCTGCCGAATTAGAACCGTCAGGCGTGCAAACGATGCTGTTCCCCTGCGATCTGACAGATCGCAAAGCTGTCACAGCCACGATTGCGTCCGCGTTGCATCAGTCAGGTGGAATTGACTTGCTGATCAACAATGCTGGCGTGGCGTACTATGGGCCGACAGATCACATGACGCAGTCACAGTGGGACTGGCTGATGGCGATCAACTTATTGGCACCGATACAGATCACTCACGAATTGCTGCCTGGTTTGCTGCAGCGTCCGGATGCACATATTGTCAACATGTGCAGCATTTCCGGTCTCGTTGCGGGCGGCCGGTTTTCGGCATACCACACCAGCAAGTTTGGTCTGATAGGATTTACAGAATCTCTTCGAGCCGAATATGGACGGCAGGGGCTTGGCGTAACCGCGATTTGCCCCGGTCCGGTGCTGACAAAGCTGTATGCGGCAGCGGCCAGTGGTCGAGCTGGGCAGAAGGTCCCGTCGCCGCCAAACTGGATGTGTGCCACACCGGAACGAGTGGCTTACGTGACACTCAAAGCGATTCGAAATGATAAGCGACAGGTCCTGATCACGCCCACAGCTCACGCTCTGTTTCAATTGAAACGCTTCGCGCCCTGGTTGATCGATTTCGTCAATCGCTTCAGCCGCAAAGGTCGCAAGAAACGACAACTCGCAAAACAAGCCGCTCAGGCAATTCACACAGAACAACGCCGTGCAGCTTAAGCCCGGTAATTTATTCCAGTTGTAACGGTCCGGCAGCCGATGCAGATGATACGCCTGTGTTTGCAGGGACGCTGGCATCGACAGACACCGGCAGTTTTTGCCGGTCTACGATTTCTGTCCCGGCAGTCAGATCAAGAAGACGCCGATCCGTTTGATTCGACAACTCTATGACTCTCGCAGAATATCGCATCGACACAGGTTTCTTCGCAGGTCCACTCGACCTGCTGCTGTACCTTGTGCGCAAGACTGAGATCGATATCTGCACGGTGTCATTGTCAAAAATCACGAAAGACTTTATTGACTACATCGAGGTGCTGGATTTTCTGGACTTCGACCTCATCGGTGATTTCGTGGTCACGGCCAGCACACTGCTGGAAATCAAAAGTCGCGAGGTTCTGCCGGCACAAATTGCGACCGTCGCAGACGTCGATGATCCGGAAGAATCGGGCAGCGATCTGATCGCTCGTCTGATGGAATATCGTCGCTATAAAGAAGCATCCAAGCTGCTCGACGACCGTGCCTCGGAATGGCTTGAACGTTACCCACGACTCAGCAGCGATCGACCGAACATCAAACGCGATCATTCCGAAGATCGCATTAAGGAAGTCGAGTTGTGGGACCTTGTCAGTGCCCTTGCGCGTATCGTGCGTATGCCTGACATCGAACGAGAGGTCGCCATCCGGATGGATGAAACTCCAATGAGCGTCTTCCAGGAACAGATCCGCGAACGTATCGCGGTCGAAGGTCGAGTTGCATTCAGCTCGTTCTTCAATGGCGAAAAGATCCAGTCCCGCATCGTTGGAATCTTCCTTGCCATTCTGGAATTGATTCGGCACGAACACTATCGCTCTGAACAGCCCGTCGATTTCGGCGACATCTGGATCCTCGCACCGCGCGAAGGTGCGTTTATTGGATAGTGAGAGATACAACTACGGCACCGGCACGTAAGCAAATCCATCTGCGTGCCGATTCAAAAGCACAGTCAACGCGGCAGCAGCAACCGGGACGTCTGATGCCACTTCGTTGCGTTCAATCTTCT
>JANOZG010000925.1:0-3160 GCA_031429275.1 Planctomycetota bacterium | reverse complement strand
GGAGGAATCAAACCGGGTGCCGAATACGGAACGACCGACTCGATAGCGGCTCATCCCGCATCCAATCCGGTTTCGCCCGCGGACATCGTGGCGACGATTTACCAGCAACTGGGGATCGATCCATACACAATGCTCCCGGATCGCACAGGTCGACCTCTGCCGATTGCTCATGGCGGCCAACCGATCTGGGACATCATCGGGTAACTTCAGGATCGCTGAGCCGCCGGAGCATTGTTGCCTCACTGTCTAATGCAGCCTCTCTTTTCGATTGAGATATCCGTAGGGCCCTGAATGCCACCTCGTGGTTCCCGGGGTCTGCGGGTCGAAGGACTGTGTCGACGAAAACGCATTCCTGATCGCCGGCTGCTGATGAAATAATGTTGCCCTTTGTTGCAACTCGAGCGTCGTAAATTGCCTGTCAACCGAATTGCCGGAAGTCGAATGCCATCCGGAGAGAGCCCCCGATTCTCGAAAGTCCGGCACCAGTTGACTCGTGGATCGGCTGCAGTGAAGAATAAAGACGCCCCCGATGCACACATGAAGAGAAAGCTTGTAGGCCTTTCATAGAATACGGAGGCTAAACATCATCGACAAAATCCAATTCCGCCTCATGCCGCTCTGAACCCGATGAGTTTCTCGCGATTCTGCCTCAGCACGTTCCGATGGACGCGACCGATGTTGCGAATGGCCGTTCGCTTCACTACTCCGTTCCGACACGCCGGAGTGTCATTGGGCGATGTGACCGGAGCGGGTTCGCAGCTTGAGTGCAAGTGACTCAGGACGGTTCTTCATTGTGCAGGTTGGCAACCGGCGTTTCTGCCGCTTGCGCGGCACCTATCTGCCTGATAAGGCGAGCGGCAGATAAGGATTTACCATCAATGTCCAGTACGACGGACATCTTGTCCGTCGATGACAGGGCGCGACGGACAAGATGTCCGTCGTACCGGTAAGAACTCATCTGCCGCTCGCCTAATGGAGATTGCGATATTGCGTCGGACGATGAAGCCGACGCAGCTTTTTGGTTTTCTCATTTTCAGGCCAAGAATCTAGTGACATCAGCGAACGCGTTATCAGGTCAGTTAGATTGGCTTTCACCAGAGTCCAGGCGGGCAACTCACATGCAAGCAATCCTGAAGAGGAAATTCCCATGACACAGTTTTGTATGTATGTGCTGTTGCTCGGTTGTTTTGTTGCGAACGCTGGGGCTGCAGAAACTCAATACCAGAGTCTAGATATTTCCTTTGCTGGGGCGGCGGGCGACTCACTCTCAGGTAGCCTCACACTTCCAAACGGGAAAGGGCCCTTCCCGGCGATAGTGCTGCTAGGAGGATCAGAAAGGCTCGATAGGACCGGCATTTACAATTGGGCCAATGCGGACGCCTTCGTTGAACAGGGAATTGCCGTGTTCTCATTTGACAGTCCAGGAAGAGGTAAGTCAGAAGGAAATCGGTGGGGACGAACTCACGAGGAGCGGACGAGCGACGCACTCGCTGCGATAAGAGCGATTGCGTCGAGGCCAGATATCATTGAAGAATCCATTGGACTTTATGGCGTGAGCGAAGGAGGAGTGATTGCCTTCCGTGCCGCATCCCTATCAAAGAGCGTTGCATTCGCGATCACTATTTCTGCTCCGGCTGTCCCCTTTGAAAGCAACGTAGACAACAAAGTGAGAACACTTTGCATGCTCTCCGGATTGCAAGGAGAACCGCTCGATAAGCTGGTAACCTTCAATCGTCTGACAGTCGCTTTGGCTCGTGGGAGCAACATGATAGACGCCATCGAATTGACGAAGACCGTAGAAGAATGGAATGACCCAAAATGGAAAAGCCTGATTTCTCTAGTTAAGAAACAATCCAACGTAAATCGAGAGTCCACAAGAGACGCTTTCGTGGAAATAGCAAAACAATGGGAGTCAACAGATTGGTTCCAAAGAAACAAGAAACTCAGGGAACTTCAAACACCACTTCTCCAATTGATGGGGTTCGACTTGTCAGACCTGGATGCCGAACTCGACGAACCATTAACCGCTAGAAGTCTCGTTGAATTTGACTCTGCGGTGCTGGCGAAGATCAGCGCTAGTGATTCGCCGAACGCAATGCTGATGACAACAGACCGCTCCAGGGAAGAAGACCCGGTGACCTTCCTAATGAAAGTCACCTGCCCCACGCTCTGCATCTATGGCGAGAAGGACCATGATATGTCTACGTACCCTAAAATCGTTCTTGATGTATTCTCATGCACAAAACACGGCGATGCGACCGTCCGAGTATTTGAGGGTGCGGGGCATCAACTGGAAGTCACCAATGGCAAGCGTGTCACGGGCGGGGCTCACCGCAAGTATCGCCACAAGGAGGTTGACCCACTGATTCTTAGTTGGATTCTCAAAAGGTTCCCAGCAACGCCGTGAAAGTCGATACTCAAAAGGTTGCAGATTGGTCGGCAGGGTCGCCTGGCCTACGCCGGCAAGCCCCAAACGCCCCCTTCCTGGCTGCACCTTGGTAGCTGCACAGGAGGGCATGTCCTGTGCACACAACCTGCTCCGGTCCGACACACGAATGGCACTTAGTTCTCGGTAAGTCCTTTGAGGATATCACGTTTGGCTTGGTGTCTTGGTTTCATGAGTCGGTCGTAAGGTTTGGGTCTTCGTTTTTTCCGTCGAGGTTCAAAGCGGTCGGGCCGATCAGCAACCTGGTGGGCAGCGATGGCATCAAGGACTTGCTCGTAGAGGTACATACGGAAAGCAGAGTCACGTTCACCCTGGAAGGCAATCAGCGGCTGGAAGGCATTCAGTGTCTGGACCACTCCTTTGAAGCTGATCGATCGCGGTTTCATGTTGTAGGCCTCCCGATCAATCGAACGGGGTTTCGCAGGCTTGACCCATTTGACGATGTGATCGTCTTTGCTCAGGCGTTTTCCACGACGAAAGTCCGCTGTCCGGTGTGAAGTGAAACGGCACACGCAGTCAACCCCACGTTGCTTGAGCATCACCATTTCCGTCCACGAACACATCAGGCGATCAGCCAGCATAATATCCCCCGGACGAAAGATGTTCCACAATGTGCGTAACATCCCCAATTCACTTTGCCCCTTGCCTGCGTAGCGGCAGATTCCCAGATCGAGCACCGCGCCACAGGCGAGCGAGAAGACGGCTGCGATGCGG
>JANOZG010000924.1:0-1563 GCA_031429275.1 Planctomycetota bacterium | reverse complement strand
CCCGCACCGAAACTCTCCGCAACTTTACAGAAAAGATTCGTCACATGCTGATTTCCTCCTGGCTCTCATCACTGCAATCCACGCTCCAGCGCCGCTCTCGCAAACAACGGGGACACACCACTTCATTGACAGGCGGCTCTGGTCTTGTAGACTCCTGCTTTGCTTGTAGATTGATTCGTTGTTGAAAATAAGGTCTTTCATGGCTCGATTGGCACGTGTCGAAGTGTTTGCGGCGGATGAAATTGCAATTGTGCATGTGATGAACCGTACGGTTCGCCGCTGCTTTCTGCTCGGGGATGATCCGTTCACCGGGAAGAACTTTGATCATCGCAAGCTGTGGCTCGATGAGCAGTTGATACATCAGGCGAAGCACTTCGGCATTGATTTGTTGTGTCAGGCGATCTTGATCAACCATTTTCATCTGGTGCTGAGATCGCGTCCTGATGTCGTGGCGGAATGGAATGATTCTGAAGTCGCTCGGCGTTGGCTGATGTTGTGTCCTGAGCGACGTGACAAACACGGCAAGTCCGAAGAACCGTCAGAATTTGAACTGAATCATATTTGCAAGGATCAGACGAGGCTGAAAGTGGTTCGCAGTCGGTTGAGTGATATCTCATGGTGGATGCGGCTGCTGAGTCAGAACATTGCTCAACGGGCGAACAAGGAGGATTCGGAAGTCGGCAAATTCTGGCAGGCACGATACCGAGCCGTTCGTCTTCTGGACGAGACAGCAATTCTGGCGTGTGCGGCGTATGTGGATCTGAATCCAATTCGTGCGGCGATTGCGGAGACGATTGAAGACAGTGATTTTACTTCTGCTCAGAAGAGAGCGGCGGCGCTGTGCCGCCAGTTTTCAATGGGTGAAGATGCTGGGCCAGAAGAAGAAATCAATGTGCTGAAGCTGTCCGGCAGCGGAGTCGAGACCGGCAACGACGGGCGGGAGCTGGCTACCGTTGGTTCGATCCCGTCGGCGGAGCGACGGGTGTACGGTTCAAGCGGCAACGATGGATGTCGTCATCTGGCTCCGGTGGCATTGCAGCGAGGTTCGAGTCAGACAGGGCCGTGTGCTCATAAGGCGCGGGCTCGTTGCAGCAATAAGGGATTTCTGCCGATGTCAACGGCGGACTATCTGAGCCTGTTGGATTGGACGGCTCGGCAGATTCGTCCGGGCAAGCGAGGTTCGACGCCGAAAGAGTTCGTTCCGTTATTTGATCGGCTGGGGATCTCGGCGGAGGTCTGGTGTCGTCTTGTGAAGGATTTTGGCAAACTGTTCAGCGTGGTTGCCGGTCAGCCGCAGCGAATTGATGAACATCGCTCAAAGGATAGTTCACGTCGCTATCGCACTCGCCACGAGACCCGCGAGTTGCTGGCGACGATTTAACTTAGCCTTGCTCGTGGCACACAGTTTTGGCGACTCGCTGGCAGTCGAAAACGGCAGCAAAGCTCGGACACGCAACTTCTCTTTGGCCGAGAGGCAAACCAAAACTCGCGGATGAGTAGATTGCCCCACGTTACGTATGGCAACACCATGTTCGGCGAAGCAGTGACACCGTGGTTTCAGCC
>JANOZG010000923.1:0-1826 GCA_031429275.1 Planctomycetota bacterium | reverse complement strand
CCAGAAGGCAATGCCGCGTATGGTCGTGCGATCCATGATCTATTCCTGTTGCTTTGTGAATATCAGAATATGCTGCCGAGGAAGCACATCGATTGTTTCAGTCCACTTCAGTCCGAACTCCGGCTGTTCCACTTCTTTCTTCGCCTGAACCTGTGACATTTTGTGAACTTCCTTGATCGGCACCGTTGGGTCTTCTTTGCGATACTCGACGAGGACAACTCTGCCACCGGGCTTCATTGACTTTGCAATATCGGACATCATTTCGTACGGAAATTCGAATTCATGGTACACATCAACCATGATGGCAAGATCCACGCTGGCTGGTTCCAGCCCGGTCTTATACTGAGTTCCTTTGACGGGTTCGATATTCTTAATTCCAAATTTTTTGCAGTTGGCCTTCAGTCGCTCCAACATTTCATCCTGAACATCAACCGCCATAACTTTTCCGTCTGGAAGTATCTGTTCTGACATTCGCAGAGAAATAACTCCGCTACCAGCGCCAATGTCTGCGACAACGTCGCCGGGCTTCAGTTGAAGAGACTTTACCAGCAGGACCAGACGTTCTTCTTCTTCACGGCTGGATCGTTCAAGCCAATCAGCCCCCTGCCCTCCCGGACCAAAGCCCATGACATGAGCGATCTCTCGACCCATGTAGAATTTTCCGATTCCGTTGGGGTCGTGATCAGGATTCGTTTCGTATCGACTTTCTTCAACGACTGAGGCGGTGCTCTTTGCCGCTTCAGATTCGTCCGCGGCGAATGTTGTTGAGCAAAGACTTAATGCAGCGATCAGCAGATTCACGATCTTCATGGAATTCCTCTTTCTTGTGAGTGTCGCGGTGGCGAAATCACATTCAGCCTTTTACTTTATATCCGATCGCCTGCAGTTCCGCACGTACTCGGTCGGCATGTGTTCCCTGGAGTTCCAAGCCGTCGTCGGTGACGGCGCCGCCAGCGCCGCAGTGATTCTTCAGTCGTTTCAGCAATGCAGGCAAATCTGTGTCTTCCGGAGCTAATCCACGAATCACAGTCATCATACGGCCGTGCTTGCGTTTTTCGACCGCAATTTTTGCAGTCTGTTTGCCTGGCGGAGTGCGAACAACTTCGAGCGGCGGACAGGTGCATTCGGATTCGAGTTTCTCGCAGCGGTCACAATGCGGCGGCCGATCAAAGATTGTTCCGGCGAGGAGTCCCATGATGTCGCTGACCCAAACGTAGGACGGTACTCCAGTCCCGTCCGGATCTATTCTTATCAGGACGGGACTGGAGTCCCGTCCTACATTTGTTTTACGGAATATAGTTCAACGTGTAATAGGCCACTGGATGCAACAACGGCACTCCGCTGACCGATCGCAATGCATCGGCGTGCAATTCATGCACATGTCCCCGCTGCAACCCATCGACTCTGAGCTTTACCGATTTGCCGTCTGCGGCGACATCGATCTGGCTAATCGTCGGTTTTGTATGGTCCACTTCCGGGCTGCCGTAAGACGATTGAAAAATGTAGCAATATGTTTCCATTGTCCATGTTTCAGGATTGCGCGCGATGTCTGGATCGACAGGTTCTGTGAAGGCCAATTCGAAGCCATCGGACTTAGCACGCATTTCCTGAATTTCGAATGGAACTTTGCCGGTCCACCGCAGGCGTTCCAATGAAAACGGTTTTGTCCCGCGTGAGCCCCAGCCGCGGTTTGTGCCGCCGACAAACATCGTTCCGTCCTCCGTCATTCGCAGCGCGAGCGCGGAGTTGGCAGCCTACGACTCCAAGATCGACCGCTCCACGGTCTACTTGCCGCCTGAAGAGGAAAAGGCCGCGCCGGTGGTGCG
>JANOZG010000922.1:0-4744 GCA_031429275.1 Planctomycetota bacterium | reverse complement strand
CGTGTGTCTATCTGGACCTGTCTTCGATTCCAGCCGACCATGTTCGGCATCGCTTTCCCCACATCGGGCAAGTGTGTGCAGACTTTGGTCTGGATCTCACCAAGGACAAAGTCCCGGTCCGTCCAGGAGCACACTACATGGTTGGTGGTGTTACAACTGATGCGGATGGGCGTACGTCACTACCGGGTTTGTGGGCAGCCGGTGAAGTCACGTCGACTGGTCTGCATGGGGCGAATCGTCTTGCCAGCAATAGTTTGCTGGAAGGCGTTGTATTTGGATTGCGGTGCGGACAGAACGCTTCGCAGGTGGCACTTAGCCAGCCTGATAACTTCACGGCACCACGATTGGAGTCTCAGGCGATTACTCCCAAAACACGCGCGGATGAGCAACTTGATCTCACGGATATTCGGAACTCGCTGCGCAGTTTGATGTGGAGGAATGTTGGCATTAGTCGCAACGAACACGACCTGGTGATGGCTCGACAGCAACTTGATTTCTGGGCAAATTATGTGTGTCGCCGTGATCTGGTCGATCCAGCGGGCTGGGAACTTCAGAATATGATGCTGGTGGCTCGGTCAATGGCGGCTGCGGCACTGGAGCGCCGCGAAAGTCGTGGAGTCCATGCTCGATCGGATTACCCTGAAACACTGGAATCTCAGAGAAGTCATATCTGCATTCGCAACTGAAGCGTTGTTGGTCATGAAAGTCAATTAAGTGCAAGTTGAGATCGATCGACTGTTATCGGAAATCCAGCGTTCGCGATTGTCTGATCGGAGAACTGAGCCGCGTCACGCATTCGTCAGGCCGGTGAAAATTCATCTACCGCACGGACCAACTTTGACCGGCTTCTCAAAAGACATGTCTGCCCAGGGGATCGGAATCGTGTGCGACGCTATGATGAAGCCAGGATCGCTTGCGTCACTGGAGATTCACAGTACTTTGGGTGATCCGGTGATCCTGAGATCCGAAGTTCGCTGGTGTGACCAATATGGCGCTGGCTGGTTTCTGATTGGGTGGAAATTTATCGCAGTGGGCTCCCGTCCGGTGTTATGATTTTACGTATGTCTGCTCATTGTCAATTGAATCGAATGCGTTCCACATTTGATGCCCTCAGTGTATGTTGAAAGACTGCTTCCTTGGCTGCCGATATCGTTCTTGCGACTCTGAATGCCAGATACAGCCACAGTTCTTTTGGTCTGAGGTATTTGTTAGCCAACATGGGTGAATTGAAGTCACGGACGGCGCTGCTGGAATTCACCATCAACGACAGCATCGTCGATATATTATCGACCATTCTGGAGTACTCGCCAAAGATCGTAGGCCTTGGGATTTACATCTGGAATGTTGATCAGACGGCCAGGCTCATTGCTGATTTGAAACGCATGCGGCCTGAGACGATCGTCGTACTTGGCGGCCCTGAAGTCAGCTACGAAACTGACGGTCAGTACATTGTCAGCCTCGCAGATTATGTGATCACGGGCGAAGGAGATCATGCGTTTCGGGAATTGTGCGAGCGACTGCTTGGGGGTGTCGATAGGGAATTCCGTGAACGAAGTGTTGTTCCCAAAATCATCCACGCACCAGTGCCGCAGTTGGATCAGATCTTGTTTCCGTATGAGTTGTATTCTGACGAAGATATCGCGAATCGCGTGATCTACGTCGAAGTCTCGCGGGGATGTCCGTTCACCTGTGAGTTTTGTCTGTCTGCATTGGATATCCCGGTTCGGCTGTTTGATGTTGATAAGTTTCTGAAGTCGATGCAGTCATTATTTGATCGCGGCGCGAGGCAGTTCAAATTCGTCGATCGAACGTTCAATCTGAATCTCCGAGTGAGTCGCGCGATTCTGCAGTTCTTTCTGGACCGGATGGAGCCGGGACTGTTTCTTCATTTCGAAATGATACCAGACCGGTTGCCGGAATCACTGCGTGAACTCATCGTGCAGTTTCCTGCCGGTGTGTTGCAATTTGAAATTGGAGTGCAATCGTTTAACGATGATGTGAGCCGGCTGATTAGTCGGCCTCAGGACAACGCAAAACTCGAGGAGAATTTTCGCTTTCTGCGCGACCATTCCGGCGTACACATTCATGCGGATTTAATCATTGGACTGCCCGGTGAATCGGTGGAAAGTTTCGCCCATGGTTTCGATCGTCTCTATTTGCTGCGGCCGCAGGAGATCCAGATTGGCATCCTGAAGCGGTTGAAAGGCACTCCGATTGTGCGACATGACGACGAGTGGAAGATGGTCTACAGCGTGTCGCCGCCTTATGAAATCCTCAGCAATCGTCTTCTGGATTTCGATACGCTTCATCGCCTGCGCAGGTTCTCGCGTTACTGGGATTTGACTGGCAATAGTGGCAATTTCACAGCAACGCTGCGGCTGATGATCGATGAGCGTTCTTCTGCATTCGACTGCCTGTTGCAGTTGTCGGACTGGCTCTATGAACAGGAGCAGCGTAGGCATGGAATATCGCTTGTTCGTCTGTTTGAACGCTTGTTTGAATTTCTCACTCGGATGCATCACCATGCGGAACAGATTGTCGCGGAGACACTTTGGAGCGATTACACTCGCGGAGGTCGCCGTGATCGACCAGCATTCCTAAAACGCTTCGAGTTGCCGTCTCCGCCACCACGCGAGTCGGTATCTCAAGTCGTCCCGGTACGACAAGGGCGACATTTGGAATAAATACCGTTGGCGAGCGGCATGCGTAAGCTTGCCGGGACGTGGCGGTTCCGCTGTGAAAGGTAGATGCTTGTGCAAATCACAATGTACCGGAGGGCTGACGCCGCTCCGCTCGCCACAAGGAATTGAATAATGACTCACCATCTCTTGATTTTTTGTGTTGCGGCCTTGATCCCGATTGTGACCCTCGCCGACGAAGCTGTGTCGCCCGCGAAACCAGTCTTCAAAGACGGCGAAGCGCAGGTCGTCACGGTATTCAACAAAGACTGGATACGGCACGATCTGTGGGTCGAAACAGAATTCGATTCCGACGGAAACGGTAAACCTGATCGGATGCACGTCGATGTCACGCGACAAAAGCAAACCGACACTGAAGGATTAAGAGTTCCGGTCGTCTATGAATCAAGTCCATACTACGCTGGGACAGGTACGAATGACGCACAGTACTTCTGGAATCCACGTCACGATGTTGGTGCCGAGCCGCCGAAGCACGTCACTCCCCAGGCGATCGAGCAGCAAAGTCTGAGACCTGTGATCTCGGAGTCGCAAGTTGGTGACTGGGTGCCGCGAGGTTTTGCCGTCGTGCATTCTTCGTCCCCCGGAACTGGTTTGTCACAGGGTTGCCCAACAGTAGGCGGTGACAACGAATCACTGGCACCGAAAGCTGTCATTGATTGGCTTAACGGTCGCGCGAATGGCTATACGACGCCGGACGGTGATGAACGAGTCGCCGCGTTTTGGAGTACCGGGAAGGTCGGGATGACAGGCACGTCATACAATGGAACGATTCCGCTCGCGGCCGCAACAACAGGTGTCGATGGCCTTGAAGCCATTATTCCGGTCGCACCCAACACGTCGTACTATCACTACTATCGATCGAATGGGCTGGTTCGCCACCCTGGCGGCTATATGGGCGAGGATATAGATGTCCTGTACAACTACATCAATAGTGGGGACTCGAAGCTGCGAAACTTCTGCGACTGTAACGTGCGCGACAAGGAGATGGCGGAGGGATTTGATCGTGTTTCCGGTGACTACAATTCATTCTGGGCCGGGCGAGACTATTTGAATGATCTGCAGCCCATGAAAGCCGCGCTGCTGATGTCTCATGCGTTCAATGACTGGAACGTAATGCCCGAACACAGCGTGCGAATCTATCAAGCTGTAAAGGCGAAGGGTCTGCCCGTGCAGATTTACATGCATCAGGGCGGTCACGGTGGTCCGCCGCCGCTGAAACAAATGAATCGCTGGTTTACTCGGTACTTGTATGGAGTCGCGAATGACATCGAGAAGGATTCCAGATCGTGGATCGTGCGAGAGGATGTCGATGACAGAATCGGAACGTCGTATCCCGACTATCCGCATCCGGAATCGAGCGGTGTGACTCTGCGTCCGACGGGCGACGGCACGCAAACAGGTCAGCTTTTAGCGGAGTCTCTTTCCGGCCAGGGCCGGCAGACGATTATCGACAATTTTTCATTCAGCGGCGCTGCTCTGGCCAAAGCCGAATGGACGAATCATCGGCTGATGTTTGCAACGCCGAAACTTGTGGAGCCACTGCATTTGTCAGGCACAGCAAAACTTTCCATTCGAGTGGCCAGCAATAAGCCAGCGGTGAATCTGTCGGTTTGGCTAGTTTCGTTGCCGTGGACGGACAGCAAACGCATCACTGACGACGTCATCACGCGCGGCTGGGCCGACCCGCAGAATCATAGTTCATTGACGGAAAGTGAACCGCTGGTACCTGGTCAGTTCTATGATCTGACGTTTGATCTGCAGCCTGATGATCAAGTAATTCAGAAGGGCCAACAGATCGGGCTGATGATTTTCTCCAGTGACCGTGATTTCACGCTCTGGCCTCCGCCGGGCACAGAGCTCACTGTTGATTTGGATGCAACGTCAATCACACTTCCGGTGGTTGGCGGACGAGCGGCCTACGACCGATCGAGTGCCGCGGCGATTCACGCCCGTGACGGCCAGTAGCGGCTGGTCGCCTGCCGATTTCGTCGTGGGGCAGGATTGACGCATCTTTCAACAGACCGCTTTGGGGGAAGCAAAAATCG
>JANOZG010000921.1:0-3836 GCA_031429275.1 Planctomycetota bacterium | reverse complement strand
CAGTACTGTGAAATGACCGAAGAGCCGGTCTATTGTGCCAGGTTCAGTCCCAATGGTCAGCAGATACTCACCACCCATCGGCTGTGGCGAGCCACTGGCGACCACCGTTCAAGCGCGAGGATCTGGAATGTCGCAGACGGGGCTTTGGTCCATACGTTTGCTGACCCAAACAGGTTTCTTGTCGATGCAATCTTCAGTCCCGATGGCAAGTTGGTGCTTGCGTCCTGTGGAGAGGTTGCCGTTCTGTGGGATGCACATTCGGCAGAGAGACTTCGTACGCTCGCAGGGCATCGTGCCAGTATCGAATCGATGGCGTTCAACGAAGATGGAACTCGCATTCTGACCGGTTCAGCTGACCGGACTGTTGGAGTCTGGGAGACGGCAACCGGAGTCCGGGTTGGTACAGTTCCTTTGGTCATCGGGATCGCTGATCATGTGGCGTTCAGCCCCGATGGACTCTCAGCTGCAGTCGGCATCCGCCGCCGGGGAGTCGTCGAAATCTGGAACCTGGATGACGTCAGAATTCTGCCAGCCGGGTCGCCGATTCGTGAATTCAGGATGAATCCGTTCAAGGGAACACGAGAGGAGGCGATTGCTGGCCTCAGAAATTCCATGACGCAGATCCAAACAGCAACGGACGGACGCATCGTCTCGATGACACTTCCCCAGAATCACATCCCGGACGAAGTCTTTGCGTGTCTGGCGTGTTTTCCGGAATTGGAGGAATTGATCATACGACTTGCCGACATCGACGATCTGCGGCTGACGTATCTGGCGGGTTTGACAAATCTCAGGCGACTCGTGCTGCACGACACGGATATCTCAGACGACGGTCTGGCAATCCTGGGAAAGTTCACGTCATTGGAGCACCTTGATCTCAGTGAGTCTCGCTTCGTCGGATGGGGTTTCGGATCATTGAATTTACTCGACAATCTGACCTCGCTGGATTTGAATCGAAACTGGTGGCTCACCGGTGAATCGCTTGAACAATTGAATGAAATGGAACGACTTAAGTCACTCGATCTCTCTGGAAATGACCGCATACATCCGGAGTCGTTCCAGCATCTGGCACGCGTTTCTTCGCTTGAGTCTCTCGATGTGAGTCACACACGGTGCGATGATCAGGCGATGATTTCATTTGAGAAACTGCCACGATTGAAGACACTGAGGCTTGGCGACAGTTCCCAGGTCACCGCTCAGGGAGTCCGCAACCTTGCGGGCAGCTCTGTTGAAACGCTTCCTGGACCGAATCTGCAGTCGGACGAAGTCGGCGCGCTGGGTGGTCTCACAAAACTCTCATCGTACTGGCGACGGTGGCCTGCTGCACGCGATGCCGACCTGCCGAGTCTGGCAGGTCTGAAAAATCTGCAGAATCTCCGTGTTCATCTTACCGCGACGCCAGCAGGTGCAGCCGGGGGAGATTCGCTTGGCAAACTCAGCGGGATTACAAAGTTGACAATCAGTGGGGTACCGAACGCCGATTGGAACATCCTGGGTCAGTTATCGCATATTCCACTCCTTTCACATCTTTGCCTATTCGACGTGCCCGATGCAGCGTTGGCGACAATGCCCCGACTTGATCGCCTTGAAATTCTCGATCTCAGTCGGTGCGACATTCACAGCGGCGGACTGGCTTGTCTTTCGCAACTGCCAAACCTCCGCTGCCTGCTGCTGAATCCACACACATTGAACGATGGCGATCTGGCGGCGCTTACGTTATCGAAGTCCCTTGAAGAACTATCTCTGTCGGGTGGGTCCAACTACGAAGACAGAACTCCATCATTTTCGACTCCGCGCAGTCTCGGCTCAATGTCACTCACCCAGCTGGGAGTCATACCGTCGTTGCAGAAACTCGATCTCACCGGACTGCCGATCACCAATGAAGGGCTGGCTGCTGTTTCGAAATTCATACAATTGCAATTCCTCAATCTTGACGGCACCATGATGAATGACGCAGGCCTTGTACACCTTGAGCAGATGAAGCAGCTGCGCCACCTGAGTCTCCAGGGAACAGTGGTCGGAATTGAAGCCGCCATTCAGCTGCAGCGCGACCACCTGCCGGGTTGCTATTTTACTGACAATTGGGACCCGGAAGGACGAGGCCTGCCGCCTCTGGAGAGGTCGCCAGCACCAGAGTCCCCATAGTCGTTGGCAAGCGGTTGATTGAGCATGTTCAGTGGCTTCGCACATCTTCGAAGTGCACAGAAATCACTTTGCAACGGGAGCACTTTGAAGATCCACAGTGTGCTGGTATCCGGATTTCGTCGCCGTCACGGTGGCGCATCCAGGTAGATGCTCAGGCCTGGCATCGCTCGGCGCAATCTGTCACGTCCGGATGGTGTGACCCTGCTTCCTGTAGGATCGAGTTGGCGAAGGTTCTTGTGTCCTTCCAGATGCACAAGTCCTGCGTCCGTTACGCTCGTGTTAACCAGATTCAGGCTTTCCAGACTTTCGATCCGGGCCACATGCCCAAGTGATGCGTCGTTAATATTCTCGCCGCTGATCGTCAGTTCACGCAGTTGTCGTAACTTCGACAGGGGCGCGAGCCCGCCAGAGGTGATCGGGCAGGCGATCTCAAGTTTTCGAAGACTGGTGATTTTGGCAATGTTCGCGACTCCTTCGTTACGGATTTTGTCGCCCGAGATCGAAAGCTGTTCCAGTGACACTTCGCCAAATCGCGCGAATCCTGCCCCCGAAGCGTTTGTACCAACAAGACTGAGTTCTCGCAGCATTGGCAATTCCGCTAATTGAGCAATCCCGACGTCGCCAATGTTTGTGTGATCGAGGTTGATCCATGTCACGTTCTTACACGTCTTCAGTGCAATCATTCCAGCGTCAGTTACTGCCGAATTTCCAAGCCACACATACTCCAGGTTTTCGGACTTTGTAAAGCTGGACAGGCCTTCGCCGCTGATCATCGTATCGGACAGATACAGACCGTTGAGCGACGGCAGTACCGCCAGCCCGGTGAGTCCGTCATCCGTTACCGCGCTCCATTGCAATGAGACCTGTTCCAGATGAGCAAGCGGCTGCAGTTTCGCCAGTCCACGTCCGGTGAACCCTTTGCACTGCATCAGGTTCAAATGCCGTAGGTTTTCCAATCCCGCCAAAGGGGCGAAGGAATCATCATCGAGATTCAGCCCGATCAATTGAAGTTCCTTCAGATTATGAAGCTTTGCCAGGTGCGCCAGCCCTGACCCTTTCACTTTGGTCCCGTTGAGCGTCAGTATTTCCAGTCGTGTCAGGCCCGCCAGATGAACAAGCCCTTCATCTGTGACTCCTTGCACGCCCCAGAGATTGAGAGTTTCAAGCGACGCCATGCTCGCCAACTCGGCAAGTCCCGCGTTGGTCACGCTCGTGCCTCCCAATTGCAGATGCTTCACACCCTCAAATGCTCTCAGATGTTTCAACGAGTCGTCGGTAAACCGAGCAGCGTTATCCTGGATGCCTGGCGTTTCATTGCCCACTGTGCCTGATTCAGCGTCGAAATACCAATGGATGGATTTTAGGTGTTGTCGAGCTTCCTGTCGCGCAGTGTCATCACAATGCGTCGTCCCGGAGACGCAGATCGTCAAGAAGCCTGTCGCGATTTGGAGAGCTAAACTCATCTACGCATCAAAACCATAAAGGTGAAACTACGCCGAAATTTCAACCCCCCGCGAGTAATGCGCCGAGTGCTACATTGCTTCTCCGGGCCGGGAAGATGGTGCGAATGCTCTACCGATTGTAGAGATGTGTTTTGGCGGAGCAACCGCGTATGTTCGCAAGATCCAGATGGACAGCCTGCACGTCAACTTTACAACAGAAAAACGCAGATGTTTGGACACCCTTACTGC
>JANOZG010000920.1:0-9820 GCA_031429275.1 Planctomycetota bacterium | reverse complement strand
GGCTTTGCTCCGGCCAGTTCAAGGAACGTCGGGAAGAGATCGAAGTTCAGGCCTGCATAATCACACCGCGATTCAGGTTTGATTCGGCCAAGCCAACGGACCATAAACGGTACGCGCAGCCCGCCGTCGTAGTGATCCTGTTTGCCACCTCGCCATGGACCGTTGTTCTGACCATGCGGCAGCGAACCACCGTTGTCTGCGGTGAATACGACCAGTGTGTTCTGCTCCAGCCCTGTCTCGCGCAATGTGGCCAGCACGCGGCCGATCCCATCGTCAAGGTGTTCCACGAACGCCACGTTCCGAGCCCGCTTCTCGTCGAGTTGCGGCGCTCGTTCGGTCACCATCGTCAGATACTCGGCCGGCGGTTCGATGGGGAAATGCGGCGCGTTGTAGGCGAGGTACAGGAAAAAGGGCTGTTAACAGCAGAGGAAGCAAGTGTTTCATGGGAGTTACGGTTTCATCCACGGTGCGCGGGCGTTTTGAGTGACTTCGGCGTCCAACTCTTCCATGCGAGAACGGAGACGGTTCACAATCTCCGTTTGTGCGGCGGCCTGATTGTTTTGCTCACCGAGATCAGCCATCAGATCGAAGAGTAGCAGGTTAGGTTCCGGTGCAATATTCGGTGTCTTCGACTTTCCGTTCTGCTGCGGACGCGGTGCGGCGGGCTTCTTCACCAGCAGTTTCCATTGACCTTGACGAAGGCCCTCCGCCTCTCCCTGCGCGGTGTAATACACAAACTCTTCGCGGGGAGATTTGTTCGTCTTTCCCAGCCATAGATCGGACACATCCATGCCGTCGATCTTTCGCGCATCCGGCATAGGTGAATCGATGAGAGTGGCGAGTGTCGGCAGCACATCGATGGTAGCTGTGAGTTCATCACAAACAGTTCCTGCCGGGACGCCCGGCCCGCGAATAATGCAGGGGACTCGCTGGCCACCTTCGAACGTAGTGCCTTTGCCATCGCGCAGTGGTCCGGCCGAGCCGCCATGGTGTTTAAACGGCAGCCACGGACCGTTGTCGCTGGTGAAGATGACAATCGTGTTCTGTGCAAGGCCTGTCTCGTCGAGAGTCTGCAACAGCCGTCCGATCTCGAAATCGATGTGCTCGATGGTGTTAATGTAGGCCCGCTTAGGATCGGGATCGCGCACGTCGTCTGGTACGTAAAGAGGAATATGCGGCATCGAGTGTGGCAGATAGACGAAGAACGGTCGATCGTGGTTCGCCTTCACAAAGTCGATGGCCTTTTGTGTGTAACGCCGCGTGACCGTGCGCTGATCAACTGGCAGCTCAATAATCTTTTCATCTTCAAACAGCGGCGTCTGCCACTTGGTCAGCGTCGATTCGGGATCGTTCCACAGGATATCCATGCCGTCGGGGCCGCCCTGAGCTTTCCCCTTGTTGTCGGGATGGTTCATGTCGTTGGAATAAGGAATGCCGAAGTACGTATCGAAGCCCTGAGCCGTGGGCAGAACCTCGGGATAATGGCCGAGGTGCCACTTGCCAAAGCAAGCCGTGGCGTAGCCCTGAGCCTTGAGATGGTCGGCGATTGTGTGTTCTTCCGGGTTCAGTCCTTTGGTCGAAGTGGGAAACAGCACATGTTGATGCATGCCCACGCGCTTCGGGTAACAGGCCGTCAGTAGCGCTGTTCGCGAGGGAGTACAGACCGGCGAGGCGACCATGAAGCTGGTAAACCTCCGGCCCTGTTCCGCGAGCCGATCAAGATGCGGCGTGCGGATCGTCTTTGAGCCGAAGCAACCAAGGTCGCCGTAGCCCATGTCGTCGGCGAAGATGAGCACGACGTTCGGCTTCGGCGGAGCGCCATGAGATTCACCGCAGAAGGATGTAAGGACCGCTACGACGGTGATGAGATGATAAACGTTCATTTCTTTTTCTTTTTTGGTTGTGAGGGAGATAACGCGCGGTCGATGTAGCTCCTGTATTCCCATCGCTCCTTCCACTCGGCGAGAAACGGCTGATACTGCGGAATTTCAAACCAATTCACGGGCTCTGGATCGGGCGGCGAGAGCTTGCCTTCGGGATAGTCCTTTCCGGCGAAGCTGGCGTCCATGCTCGTGTTCCAGTCGAGTAACTGCTGTTTCATCCGCGCGGAGACTTCCGGCCGGTCGGCGCTCAGGTCGCGCGACTCGTTTGGGTCGGCCACGAGGTCGTAGAGTTCGAACTTGCCACCGGCGAGATTGTCGGTGAGCAGCTTGAAGCGGTCATCGACGAGTGCTCGCTTCGTTTGGTAGCGGAAGCCGATCGGTGCGTTTCGATTGGCGATGTCGCTGGTAAAGAGAGGCTTCAGGCTCACGCCATCAATCGGCTTCGTTAGCGAACTCGCAGGCAACCCGACGATCTCCGCAACCGTCGGAAATAAGTCCATCACACACGCCGGGTAGTGTGTCACGCGAGGCTTGATGACAGCCGGCCATTCGATGATGCCTGGCACTCGGATGCCTCCTTCGAACACGCTCCCCTTGTTGCCGCGCAGGCCGCCGACTGTCTCCGGCGTGATGTTGGAAAGGCCGCCATTGTCGCTGCAAAAGACCAGCAGCGTGTTGTCAGCAAGCCCCAGATCTCGCAATGACTGACGCAGCGTGCCTATACTGCGATCCATCGCCACGAGTTCGCCGTAGTGATTCGCCGACGCTTCGTTCAGTTCACTGAAATTCGTTTTGTCAGCGTCCAGCGCCTTGAATGGACTGTGTGGAGTGCCATACCAGATCACGGCGAACATCGGTTTGTCACTCGCCCGATGCTTGTGGAGAAAATTCACCGCTTCGGCGACGGCGATTTCCGACGAGTCACCCTGAAACTTTTCGAACTTGCCTGCTCGGCTCATCAGCGGGTTCATGTCGTAGAAGTTTGACACCGACACCCATTCATCGAAGCCGAACTTGCCCGGGCTGCGCGCATCGTCTTCGAAGATGGGCACGCCGGGGCCGCGATGTCCGTTGAGATGCCACTTACCGAAATGTCCTGTCACATAACCCGCACTCCTGAGTGCCTGCGCGATCGTCTTCTCCTGCAATCGCAGCCCGTAGCCATGCGACAACACGCCCGTGCGATCGTGTGAGCGTCCCGTGAGCACACTTGCCCGCGTCGGCGAACAAACCGGCCCACCCGCGTAAAACCGCTCGAACCGCAGTCCGTTCGCCGCCATCGCATCGAGGTTCGGCGTTTTGAGCACCGGATGATTTCGGTATCCGGTTTGCCCCCAGCCCATATCGTCCGCCATGACAAAGATGATGTGCGGCGTCTCAGCGATCGCGACAGCAGCGCAAACGCCAAACAAATAAAGAAAGCCAAACGAAAAGAGCAGGAATAGCGCAAGATGTCGTTTCATTGTTGTGCTTTCCTCGTTGGAACGGGAAACAGCGGCTTTCCATTCTTCGCCGCCGAATGAGCCTCGGGCGTATCCAGCGGAGCACCCGGATCCTGTTGTTCGGTCAGCCAGCGATCGAGTTCCGCGCTGAGTTTCTTTTGAATGGCGGCGTGTTCCGATTGGCCGGCGAGATTGGTCATCTCGGCGGGGTCAGCAGTTGTGTGATAGAGCTCCTCGGCAGGGCGGTGCATGTAGCGTCGCACGAGATTGTAAGTGCGCGGGTCATCTCCTGCGGTGGCCATCCAGGACGACCAGTAGGCATTGTGCACCGAAGAGCCGCCGAGCAGTCCCATCAGATGCTTTTCGATATAGAGTTCTTGAGGTGTGAGGTTGCGGATGTACCGCCACTGGCCGTTGGTGATGCTGCGTATGGGATACGCCGGGCCTTCGGGGATGTTGTTGTGGGCCGCAAAGGCGAACTCGCGATGGGTGGCCTGCTCGTCGCGTAGCACGGCGGCGAAGCTGGTGCCGTCGAACGGGTGTTCCAAATTCACTCCGGCAACTTCCAGCAGCGTCGGGAGGATGTCGGCATACTGCACGATGGCGTCCGTGCGACCGCCCGCTTTGATGTGACCCGGCCAGCGTGCGACCAGCGCGGTGTGCAGGCCGGTGTCCCAGCAGGTCCACTTGTTGCCGGGGAACTGCGACCCTTGTTCGCTGCTGAATAAAACGAGCGTATCTGAAGTGGCTCCGCTTTCGTCCAATGCGACAAGGATTTCACCCACTTGCCCGTCCATAAAAGCAATCTCGGCAAGGTAATTTGAAAAGTCTTCTCGCGTCTTCGGTGTGTCCGCGATATTCGGCGGCAGCTTCAACTCTGCGGGCGTAAATTGAGAAGCGTCCCCCATGACCCACGGCACATGCGGCTCGGTGAGGCCGACGACCAGGCAAAAAGGCTGCGACTTGTCGCGTGTGATGAACTCGCGGACGCCCGCGAGGTCGTGCGGATTGGTCGGAGCACGCGTCGCGCTTGCGTCAAAGCCGGGAACATTTTCAAAAGGGAAGACCTCTTTCGGCGCAACATGCACTTTGCCCGCGATCCCCGTGCGATACCCGACAGCTCGCAGATGATGCGGCAGGCTCAGCGTGCCCGGCCGACTGGCGCTGTGATTCCAGGCGCAACCGTTCCGCAACGGGAACTGCCCCGTGAACAGTTCCGCGCGACACGGCTGACACATCGCGGCGCTCACGTAAGCGCGGTTGAACGTGATCCCCTGCGTCGCCAGCCGATCAAGGTTCGGCGTCCTGGCGTTCTGTCCGCCATAGAGCGGCAGGTCGCTAAAGGTGCAGTCGTCAGCGAGGATCAACAGGACGTTGGGCTTGTCAGCTGCACAACTGAGAGTGGGCAAAAGCAATATCGCGAAAATGCAGGTCAAAAATCGCTTCATTGTTCGTCCTTTTTGCCCCGGCGCTTCGCGAGTTCGGTCGCGCAGGCGGGAGTGCTTTGGTATAAGTTCGGCAGGTGCCCATGCAGCGTGTCACGATCGAGGCGGCGCGTGCAGATCAGCTTCTGCCTGTAGCTGCCCAGGTCACCATATCCCAAGTCGTCGGCCAGCAAGTCGATGATGTTGGGCTGATTGCTCTCGGCCGCGAGTGCAGCCGAGCAGCAAGCAACCACGACTATCAGGCTCACAAGAATGCGAACCATGCTGCCTCCTCATTCACTTGTTCACTGGAAATCAACGATTCACGGCTGCCTGGATGGCCTCCGCGACGGTCCTGGCTCCTGTTGCCTGATAGGCATCCCAGGGTCCGTCCGCGCTGCCCGGCGGCCAGGTTGACGGATCAGCGTAGAGGTCGTCGGTATCCTGATACTGTTGCTTCAAGCGCGCCAATTCGCTCTTCAGTTCGGCGAACCTCGCCACTACATCCGGACTCTTTGCGTCACTCGGATCATGCAGCAGATTGCGTTGTTCGTTCGGGTCGGCGGTCAGATCAAACAACTCGTAAGCGTCCTGCTTCCAATAGTGGATTAGCTTGTGAGTCGCAGTTCGCACACCGAGATGCGCCACCGTGTTGTGATGACCAGGGTCGTGGTAGTACCGGTAATACATCGTCGTCCGCCAGTCCTTCGGTGACTCACCCCGCAGCAGCGGCGCGATTGAGCGGCCTTGCATCCAATCGGGCACGGGCAGCCCTGCGAGGTCAAGAAACGTCGGAGCGAGGTCGATGTTCATCACGAACTGGTCCGGCACACTTCCGGCCTTGATACCGGGACCTCGTGCAATCAGCGGCACATGGAGGCCCGCCTCATACATGAACCTTTTGTCGTACAGGCCGAGATCACCGAGATACCAACCGTTGTCGGCCGAGTAGATTACAATCGTATTCTTCGCGAGGCCCGTCTCGTCGAGATAATCCAGCACCTTGCCGACGCCATCATCAACGCCCTGCACGCAGCCCAGGTAATCGCGCATGTATTTCTGATACTTCCACTTCACGAGTTCCTTGCCAGTCAGCAATTTGCCGTCGACCTCCAGTTCCATCGGCTTCACATTGAACCACTTCTGTAGTTCTGGCCCACTCAGCTCAGCAGGCGGCGTGAGCTTCAGATCGCGGCGGGTGAGATCGCGAGCAACGGTTTGTTCATTGATTGGCAACGCGGTCGGTCGAGTTGCGTATTCGTCAAAAAGTGTTTCCGGCTCAGGAATAATCTTGTCTTTAAACATTTCGATATGTCGTGTGGCCGGTTCCCACGCGCGATGCGGAGCCTTTTGATGGAGCATCAGAAAGAACGGCTTGTCCTCAGGTCGGGTCTTGAGCCACTCGATGCCCAGATCGGTCGTGATGTCGGTGCAATGTCCTTCAATGGTCAGTTTTTTCTTATCAGGCAACAGAAACTGCGGATTCCAATACGCTCCCTGACCGGGCAGCACGATCCAGCGATCGAAGCCCGTCGGATCGCTTCCCAGATGCCACTTGCCGATCATGCCGGTGTGATAGCCGCCGGCTTGTAAATGCTTGGCCACATTGTCGCGGCTGCCGTCAAATCGATTAAAAACCGGGACGCCGTTCAAATGCGAAAACTGCCCGGTCATCAGCGTCGCTCGACTGGGCGTGCAGATCGAGTTGGTGACGAAACTGTTCGTGAAGCGTGCACCATCCCTGGCGAGCCGATCAAGATGCGGCGTCTGATTCACCTTCGACCCATACGCCGAGATCGCGTGCTGAGCGTGGTCGTCAGAGAAGATAAAGAGGATGTTGGGTCTTTCAGCCGCGGTCAGCGCCTGACTGCACAAGACTCCAAATAACGCTGTGAGGATGACAATTGGCTTCATGGTTGTGCTCTGATTATTCAGTTGTGATGATGGGGCATGAGTTTAGGTTGAGACAGGGCATACTACCACTCACACGGCAGATCCGAATGTCGCCATGTGGTTTCCGCATCGAGCACTCAACAGACTTTTCGTCGATGTGCGGACCGGTATGAAACCTGACTGTGTTTTCGGTCCCATCAAGATTGTGCATCTTGTCCTTGCAAAAGGCAGCCAATTCGGGAATCATTGAGGCTCTACTTCGTCAGGACCGCTCGCCGTGTACGCATGACTCAGGTGAACGATCAATCTGGCCGGTCGCAGTTTTCGAATCGGTAGCTCAAATTGTGTCAGGAGCTTCAGGCAGGAGTCGGAACCATCAACCCGCGAATCAGCCAGATAGTTCGGCAGTTGATTTTTTTGCCGCTGGCCTCGTGGCTCTTCACGCGTGATGCCATCGGGGATGATCGCATCCGCTTTAATCTTGATGTGTTGCCGATCCTCGCGGAAAACTGTCTCGACTGCCATGGCTTTGAAAACGCCAGCCGTGAAGCCGCACTGCGGCTGGATCAACACTCCAGTGCCACCGCCAGACTGGAATCCGGCGCAACGGCGATCGTGCCCGGTGACATCTCAAGCAGCGAACTCTGGGCAAGGATCAACACCGAAGACTAGACTGACCGAATGCCGCCTGCTAAGACTGGCAGGCGCCTGTCGGCGATTCAGCGGGAAACACTGCGGCAGTGGATCGAACAGGGCGCGGAACATGAGTCGCATTGGGCCATGATTCCGCCACGCCCGGTGGAGCCGCCGGAAGTCGCGGGAAACTCTTGGGCCATCGATCGCTTCACTCGCGCAAGGTTGGTTGCCGAAGACGTGCAGCCATCTCCGGAGGCCGATCGTCGTACGCTCATTCGCCGCGTGACGCTCGACCTCATCGGACTGCCCCCTGAGCCACTTGAAGTGGACGCCTTTGTCAGCGACACGCGCCCGGATGCCTGGGAACGGGTCGTGGATCGGCTACTCGGCTCCGAGCATTACCGCGAACGCTGGGCGCGATGGTGGCTCGATTTGGCGCACTACGGAGACAGCGACGGGTACTTGCAGGACTTCATACGCCCGGTCGCCTGGCGCTTTCGGCAATGGGTGGTGGATGAACTGAATCGTGACCTGCCGTTCAATCAATTCACCGTCGAGCAGCTGGCGGGCGATTTGTTACCCGAGGCGACAACGTCTCAGCGAATGGGGACGGGCTTTCTGCGAAATACACTGAGCAATCGCGAGGGGGGCGCAGAACTGGAGGAATTCCGCGTGAAGCAGGTTGTCGATCGCACGGCGTCGGTCGCCACGACATGGATGGCGCTGACAGTCGGCTGCGCGGAGTGTCACGATCACAGATTCGATCCGATCTCACAGCGAGAATTCTATCAGTTCTACGCGTTCTTTAATGAGGCCGACGAGGTGAATTTCAACGCCCCGCTGCCCTCCGAACGCGAACCGTGGGAAAGTGCGGAACCGGAATACCATCGGAAGCGAGCCGAGGTGCTCGCCCCGCTGGCAACACCGTTGGCGGAGCTGCAGGCGGACTGGGAGCGGCGAATCCTGGATGCCGAATCTCATCCGAACGAGGACTTCACCTGGGATCGCGAACTCGAACTGCTTGGCCTGCAGTGGGGCCAGAATCTTGGCGAAGGCCAGCTTGAAGGTCTGAATATCCTTAAGACGCCGCTCGCGGAGCGGACACAGGACCAGCAAGACAGACTGCTGCAGTATTTCGTCGGTCGAGCCCCGTCGGCGTACAGCGAGAAGTTCCAGGAACTGAAGGTGAGCGAACTGAATGCGAAACTGGAAGCGCTTTCGCATTCGATCCCGCCGGTAGCAGTGAGTTGAACAGGAAGTCAGACTGTTGGCATATTGTGGCATGAATGCGGTATGAGATCGGAGTGGATCACCATGGATGGTGTGATTGCTGCTGGTGTGACGGATGAGTTATTGATGGTAGCCGCTCGAGCGATGACGGGGCGTGCGCGGCGAGTGTTTCAGGGGCGGGTTTGCCTGGCACTGTGTGAGGGAAGTTCCCGCAAAGCCGAGGCTCGGTTCGGCTGGGGCCGCGAAAACGTGGCGTCCGGTCTGCTGGAATTCACGGAACGCGAACCCGGCCAGTTCAAGGTTCCGGCAAGTCCTCGAGGCCGTCTTCGCAGTGAAGAAAAGGATCCGCAACTGGCGATGGATATTCGCCTGATCGTCGAGCCACATACGCAGTCGGACCCGGAACTGAAGACATCCCGTCAGTATACGAATCTGTCGGCTGCTGAAGTTCGCGAATTGCTTCAGGCCAAAGGCTACGATGAATCTCAGTTGCCGAGCGAGCGGACGATTCGCGACATTCTGAATCGGATGAACTATCGTCTGAAGCGGATTCAAAAGGGCAAGCCGCTGAAGAAGATGAAGGACACTGACGCGATCTTTGCCAACGTCAAAGCGGCTCGCGAGAAATACGCGGACGATCCGGAAACCTTGGAGATTTCGGTCGATACCAAGACAAAAGTCAGTTTGGGTGAATACTCGCTGGGGGGAAAAAACACGGACTGACAGTGAAGGCAAAGTCCCCAAAGCCTGGGACCATGATCCACCAGCGAAAGAGAAACTGGTTCCGTTTGGCGTGTTGATTCTGCTGACGGGTGCGTTGACGCTGATCTTCGGCTATCACGAAACGAGCGACTTCTGGGGCGACTGTATGCGAATGTGGTGGACGAGCGTGAAGGATCAGTTTCCGAAGGTGCGACGGCTGACGATTTATCTGGATAACGGCCCGAAAAACTCGGGCACACGGACGCAGTTCTTGAAACGCATGATCGAATTTGCCGACTGGTCGGGGCTGGAAATTCATCTCGTGTATTATCCGCCGTACCACAGCAAGTATAACCGGATCGAACGCTGCTGGTCATCGCTGCAACAGAAATGGAACGGTGTGCTGCTGACATGCTGGGTCATCGTCAAAGCCTGCGCCCAACGTATGACATGGAAGGGACAGCGTCCCACCGTCATGAAGCTCGACGGTGATTACCCGATTGGAGTCATCGTTCCAAAGAAAGAGATGATTGAACTCAACAAACGACTCGAACGCTCCGAAACTCTCGCCAAATACGATATCCTTATCCGACCGGCAATCCCACGCGGC
>JANOZG010000919.1:0-2368 GCA_031429275.1 Planctomycetota bacterium | reverse complement strand
CTGGGCCAACGGGTCGAGTCGCGTGAGATCGGGTGAATTCCAAGTCGCTCAGCAACGGTCGTTGTCAGACTCGATCACGACGAACGATTGCGAAAGCCTCCCTGACTCGGGATGGCGACTTTCCGAAACATTGAGACCGAGTATTCGTCTTCAGTTGATTGTTGATTGAACTTTGATTGTGCTGGTTGTGGAAATCAGTCGTTCCCCTGGGAGCCATGCTCCCCAATAAGACACCGAGATTTTGAAACTTGAGTTGATCGTGGACCGCAAAGGACGTGCGCTCATTTCGATTTCAACCCAAAGGAGTTTGCCGTGCATCGCTTGTGTGACAGGTTCAACACGCTGATCGAAGAAGCCAAAAAGAATCATGGCGTGATGACATTTCAGATGGTCGATCGTTACCTCCCCGATGAGGGTGGTGACCCGAAAATGGTCGATGATCTGCTGATTTGGCTCGACGAAAACACAGTGGATTTGATCCACGATGTGGATACACCCATTGATGATCCTGACTATGTGCCTGAAAAGGAGCATCCTGTCGAGGCTGTACCGCCGCCAAAGCTGACGGCGCAGGAAGAGCGAGCATTGCTCTCACGCGACCCCATTCGCATGTATCTCAGCCAGATGGGCAACATCCCGCTGCTGACACGCGATCGTGAAATCTTTCTTGCCAAGCAGATTGAGATCACTCGCAAACGCATGCGTCGTCAGATGCTGGAATCTGATTTCGCGTTGAACATCGCTGTCGAGACGATCGAAAAAGTTCGTCGCGGTGAATTGCCGTTCGAGCGAACTCTGCGAACTTCGGAAACCGAAGAAGTGCGCAAGGAGCAGATCGAAGGCCGCATGGAGATCAATCTGCGGACACTTCGTCATTTGATGGAAGTCAACAAAGACGAATTCTTCAAATGGCGTGACCTGCCAGAAAGCTCAAAAGAAAAATCAACACTGGCGGAATCGCTTCGATTGCGACGTCGCAAGATGTGCAGCCTGTGCGAAGAGTTAAGCGTACGTACTCACCGCTTGCAGCCAGTGCTCAAACGCATGCTGCAGATTGGCGAACGTATCGAACAGCTTCAGGACGAAATCTCTTGCCTGCGTGGCATGAAGACCGCTGATTCAGAACGCATGGCACTTGAACGGGAACTCGAAGAGTACGTTCAGATGCTGATGGAGAATCCTGATCAGTTCCTGAAACGTTGCCGCGAATTGAAGAAGCGACTGGATGGCTGGACAGATGCCAAGCAGAAACTTTCCGGCGGCAACCTGCGTCTGGTGGTTTCAATCGCTAAGAAGTATCGTAATCGCGGCTTGAGCTTCCTCGACCTGATTCAGGAAGGCAATGCTGGTCTGATGCGTGGCGTCGAAAAATACGAATACCGTCGCGGCTATAAGTTTTCCACTTATGCCACATGGTGGATTCGACAGGCGATTACGCGAGCTGTCGCGGATCACGCCCGTACGATTCGTATCCCGGTGCATATGTTCCAAAGCATCTCCATGCTGAAGGCGAAGGCCGAAGAAATTCGCCAGAACACCGGACGCGAACCAAGCAACGAGGAACTTGCTGAAGCGGTCGGCATGAGCATCGAGGAAACCGAACGCATCATGAAGACGTGGAAGCATCCAATCAGTCTGGATACTCCCGTTGGTGAAAGCGAAGACAGCAGCTTTGGGGAATTCCTGGAAGACAGTCACGAAAGCAGCCCAGCGGAATCAGCCGCGAAGCAAATGCTGCGTGACAAGATCGACCATGTTCTGAAGAGCCTGACTTACCGCGAACGCGAGATCATCAAATTGCGTTACGGTCTGGGCGACGGCTACAGCTATACGCTGGAAGAAACGGGTCGCATCTTCAAAGTCACTCGTGAACGTATTCGTCAGATCGAAAGCAAGGCACTGAAGAAGCTTCAGCATCATACGCGAGCGATTCATCTGAAGGGCTTTGTCGATATGGCTGATGAAGATATGCCAATGCCAGTGATCGAAGACATTCCGGATGAAGAAGCAGTTCTGGAAGATATCAGCATTGGTTGATATCCAAGATGAACGAAGCTGAACCAAGCTCATAAAATGCAAATGCCCGGATGTCGAAAACATCCGGGCATTTTTCGTTGTCCTGTCCTGATCTGCCTCAAAAGCAAGATCAGAAATCCGGTTCTGAAAGAACCAAGCTCTGACAAATCCGCAGTCAAACGCCTCACGGTTTCTTTACGATCGACGGAGTGCCAGGTTTCTTGGCGTCCTTCTTGACCTTCTTGTTTTTCTTGTCGTTTTTCTGACTGTTGTCACCTTTGCCCATGATCATACTTCTTCTTAAAGAATTGTGCGTCCTTCGCATCGAAGTGCGCGATACGTATACTGGAGG
>JANOZG010000918.1:0-7042 GCA_031429275.1 Planctomycetota bacterium | reverse complement strand
CATCGAGCTGTCTCTGCAGCTCTTGCAGGATGCAGACGCAACGCCGCAGGATAAAGAAACTCCCGTGGATCTTGTGACGGCGGAAACGCTGTAAGTCGAGCTGGGGACGTGAGTCGACGTGAAGTCCCCTGATTCTTCGCGTCGCCCCAATCAGGGGATTGACATTCCCCGCTCGCCGAAGCATTACCACAATTTCGACCGCGAGCAGAATAACCGTCAGCCGTAGGCGTACTCGTTGTCTTTGTTACGTGTGCATCTGCGGCTGACGGGAAAACGAGTTTTGTAACAGTACTTGTGCACCAGTGCTTAGTTCTCAGACGACACTCGCCTGACCGACATCAGGCGCCGAACAGCATGGGACTCAACTGGCTTAGATCTGTCAGCAGGCGATCGGGTTTTTTGGCGGGATCTTTGAGTATTGTCGCATCAACCTGCAATCCGGATTTCTCCGCGACCAGCAAGGCGGTTTTCATGCCGACGGCTCGTGCTGGCACAAGATCCGTCGACAGTCGGCAACTGATGTGCAGAATTTCCTGAGCTTGAACGCCGACGGACCTTAACTGATCCACGCCATATGTGAACAAAGAACGGGATGGCTTCTTCAGCCCAATGCTGCTGGAGAGTATCAGCGTTTGCGGGCGAAAGAGTTCATACAGCGGTGGCAGTGGGCCTTGCATCGATAAGGCACGCAGTGTCTGCACCAGGGTAAACGACTGACCGTCCGAAAGAAATCCCTGAAGCAGTTCGTTATTAGCAATGTCGGTCATAGCCTGTGCCGCACCGGCTCTGGCTTCGGTAGCCTGAAGGCAGCAATGAAAGAAGTAAGCGACCTTTTCGCTGAATTCATCAAGATCACCGTAAATGCCTTTATCAAAGGTGTATTCCTTTTCGAAAAGTCGTTCTATGATGGCTCGCCACGTATCGGCAAGATTGACGTCCGTCACATCACCGCGACTGGCCGCCTGCATTCCCTGGCGCTCGATCGTAGTCTGGTAGAGACCAATCATAGACTGCCACGGCGGTCCTGGCCTGCGGTACATGTGATTCCACATGTTGAATTCATGGATCGTCTTGTCGAGTGCAATCTGCAGTCGTACTTCTTCATCTGGAATGATCGCGAATCTACCGTCTGAAACACGCAGAAGTGTGCCATACACGTCCCACAAAACGGCTCGAATATCCGGCAGTCGCTTAATCGACGGTGTTGCCGAGACAGTCTTTGGCGGCTGAACTTTTGGCCAAATCAGTTTGCGTTGGTCGAGTAAGTCGGCGTATTCAGCCAGTGACTGCGACATGATCGTTCGAAAATCTCAAGTGGATGTAAGTGGCAATAGACGATTGAATCAATACAGGATGCATAACAATCGGGCCTGACGAATTCCTTTCACTGACCGGGTATATCCTGCTTCGACTAGCCCAGGATGCTGATAAAAGTGTCCGGCGTTTGTCCCCACTCCGAATATCATCAAGGATCTGTTTTTATCTTCCTGACAGCATTGCAAAAGTATAAGGACACGAAATCCTGCGTTCAATCATTGAGCGCTGAGGGTTGTTGTTGTGTCATACAATGAAACGCGCCAAGTCCCCAAATCAGATCAATCGCATCTACGCCCACAATCGCGCGATCCGGATAACAGTCCTGAAGCTGTTGCATTGCCACATCGTCTGCCGGATCTTCAAAGGTCGGCACGATGACAGCTCCGTTGGCAAGATAGTAGTTGCAGTAGCAGGCTGGCAGACGATTGTCGTCGAGAAGTTTTGGTTGTGGCATGAAAAGTGGAAATGGCTCCAGCTTTTCGCCCGTACTGTTGTGACCTGCGGCTACTGCCTCAAAATTGGCACGCAGGTCTTCCGCTTCAGGCGCGTCCGGATGATACGGTGCAGCCACAAGAACACGGCGTTCATCGACAAAACGTGCAACTTGATCGATGTGACCATCGGTGTCATCTCCGATGATTCCGTGACCGGGAATCCAGACAATATTTTCCGCCTGCAGCCATTGCTTCAATGTGGCTTCCATGAAGCCACGGGTTGCACCAGCATTGCGATTGGGATTCAGCAGGCAACTTTCTGTGGTAAGAATTGTTCCGGCCCCGTTCCCCTCGATCGCGCCTCCCTCCAGAATGAGGTTCGGCCGCACACAGCGAACGTCCAGAAAGTCGCCGATGCGCCGCGCCGTCAGTTCATCCAGATCCCATGGCGGATACTTTCCGCCCCAGGCGTTGTAGTTCCAGTCGATAATGACGCTCTGACCGGCTGCAGGTGTATTCCTGCGACCTGTCAGAAAAATTGGTCCATGGTCACGACACCACGAATCATTGACGGGAATATCAAACAGCTCCGGGACATAGCGACTTCCCTGTCGGCTGCATGCTGCATCAATCAAAGGCCGAGCGGCATCTGCAACACCCGCGCCGCCCGCAAGAATTCGAACGGGCTCAAAACACGCGATCGCGGCCACAAATTCAGCATAGGCGGCCGGGATCCCTTCGAAAATCCCAGGCCAGGTATTGGGGTTAACTGGCCATGCCAGCCACGTGGCGTCATGTCGTTCCCATTCCGCAGGCCAGCGATAGTCGTGAAGCGAATTCATTTGGGGTTCATCATCTCCGCATCCGGTTTTGACATTTTCTGTTCTGCGTCGGACATTTCGGGCTTTTTGTCGGACATGTCAGGCTCCTTGTCGGACATGTCAGGCTCACCCTCCGGTGTATTTTCTCCTTGCATATCTGCATCCTGCATTTTTTCTTCCGCTTCCATTTCTGTTTCGCCGGTAGCAGGGTTGTCCGGCAGCGCGAGTTCGTCGGTGGATACGATCTCATTCGCAACCTCCACGTTGTATTCACCCGAAAACTGAATCGCAGCGTTTCCAATAGCCCGGCCTGTAATCTTGAACCTGGTGACGTTCTTTGGCAGGCAAAAATACAAATGCCCCGAACCTTCTTCTGCGGCACATGGAAAAATTGTCGACTCGACGATTGCCTGAACGGCGTAGCTCAATGCGCCGCCACTGGCATTCAGCGCTACTTTATCACGCACGGTCGCGCCATCAATGGCGATCTGCTTACCGTTCGCCTTTAGAAGTTTGTCTCGTGCATACGCTGAGATCGCGGCATCCATTTCTTCCAAACGAATTCGATTCAGCTGAGGGCCTTCTTTGCGTCGCCAGATGGCAAGCGGTTTTTCGAGGCTGGTATCAACAACGATCCACTGACTTGCGGGCGTTGAAGAAAGTGTGACTACGATTCCTTCCGCGTTGCCGGACATGCGGCAGGAGATCACCTTGCTTGTCAATGTTTCCGGATGAGTGGTCAATTCCTGTTGGAGTAACTTTCTGTCGTCCGCACTGACAGCAACCTCGCTCCAGGGAATTGTTGTGGGAGGCAGCATTAAACCGTCCATTTTGCGGGCGGGCAGATTCCCTTGCAGTTGGGGCAAGTTGTCAATGAGGCTGTAGGCAATGATGCCAAACAGCACGAGGAAACAAATGACCGGTACACCGATCACCAACGCTCGACTCGGACGGCGTCTCGCTCTTCTGCGTCGTGACTTTGAGGTTGTCGTCAAAGGCCGAACGGCGAATGGGTCGTCCGAGTTAGCAGCAGCTTCGTTGGGTCCGCTCGGAGCCTGTCCAAAGAAAAGCGGCGTTTCAGCAGCATGCGGAATCTGCGAGTTGAAAGCAACTGGCGGATTCTGCGTCCCTGGCGGCACGCTTGGCTGATTTGCGAGTGGTTGTTGATTTCCGGTCGCGGGCTGATTTGGCAGCGGGACGCTTGGAATCAGGAGTTTGGTGTCGCATTTAGGACATCTTCCCTGCTTCCCGGCGTAAGCATCCGGAACACGAATCGTGGCCGTGCAATAGGGACAGTTGAATTCAATCGCCATAACACAGGTCTCTAAGTTTCTTTGGAGTCAGTTCCTCATGAAATCCCGCTGACAACGATGCGCTTCGACGGCAAACTGATGGTAAATCGAGTGCCTTTTCCGACTTCGCTCTCGCACAGGATTTGGCCATGATGAGCTTCGACGATACGACGTACAGTCGGCAAACCAAGACCGCTGCCTCCAGATCTCGTAGAAAAGAACGCCTGAAACATTTGAGATCGCGTCTTTTCGTCCATGCCCTTACCAGTGTCAATGACTTCCAGAATTACCTGGTCGCCGCGCATGCGGGTGAGCAGATCAATTGAACCACCGTTAGGCATCGCTTCGATCGCATTCCGGCACAGATTTACCAGAGCCTGCCGCATCAAAGACCGATCGAGCATCACGACTGGCAGATCAGTCGCCAGATGTGGTCGCAGCTCAACTTCCATGCTGTTGGCCTGTGGTTCCAGGAATCCCACGTAGTCCATCAGGATGGTGTTGAGATTTCCCTCCTCCAGATGCAATTCACCCGCGCGGGCAAACTGCAGAAAGGCGTTCAGGATTTCTTCGAGATTTCGACACTCGCCCTGCAGACTGGAAATTCGGCGGAGGACTCGCCGAGCACGCTGGGAGTCGTCGCCTTCCATCTCTTCGGCGAGGAGCTCCAGATTCATGCCGATGGTCGACAGCGGATTGCGAATCTCATGTGCCAAGCCGCCAGCAAGTGTGGCGAGTTCAGTGTTTTCCGCCCGAAGACGTGCTCGTTCCTGCTGTTCGTCAGAAGTTTCCATCTGAATCGCTGTCCGAAAAGCGGCTTTGGCCGTAGCTCGATTCTCCAGAGTCGAGCATTTTTGCAACGATTTATCGACTCTGGAGAATCAAGCCATGGGCTCCGCTGCCGCCACACAACACCCTGTTGGCTTCAATCAAGCGCCAGCCCGCCAGCGTCTCTGGCTTCGAAGTTAAAAGAAAGAGCAGGACGACCTTTCACGGCCGTCCTGCTGCTGACTATTGCCTATTCCTCATCGTCGTCTGATGGCTCATCCTGCTTGGATGCCAACAAAACAGCTTTGCGAGACAGCTTCACGCGGTTCTGGTCATCGACAGCGATCACCTTCACCTCAAACATGTCGCCAATCTTACAGACGTCCTGAACGTTCTTCACGAAGCCGTCTGACAGTTCGCTGATGTGGCACAGACCGTCTTTGCCAGGAGCGATTTCAATGAAGGCACCGAAGTCCTTAATTGAAGTCACTTTACCCATATAGACGCGACCTGGCTGAATTTCTTCGCACAGTGCTTCGACGCGAGCCAAAGCCATGTCGGCACACTGAGCGTTGACAGCAGAAATCGTCACCACGCCATTTTCGGCGACTTCGATCGTTGCTCCGGATTCTTCCTGAATCGCGCGGATCGTTTTGCCTCCAGGGCCGATCAGCAAGCCGATCTTTTCTGGATTGATCTGTGTCTGAACCAGCTTTGGAGCGTGTTCAGAAACATCCGCACGTGGACGACGAATTGTTGTCAGCATTTCTCGCAGCAGTTCTTTGCGGGCCTTCAGAGCCTGCTCAAGCGTACCACGAATAATTTCTTCACTGATGCCTTCGTTCTTCAGGTCGAGCTGAATGCCGGTCACACCGCGACCTGTACCAGCCACCTTGAAGTCCATGTCGCCGAAGTGGTCTTCGTCACCCATGATGTCTGTCAACAAAGTGAAACGAGATCCTTCATCGACCAGACCGATGCTGATGCCGGCCACCGGCTGGAGAATCGGAACACCTGAGTCCATCAGCGCCAAGGTGGCACTACAGACAGATGCCATGGAACTGCTGCCGTTCGATTCGAGAATATCAGAGATGATACGAATCGTGTACGGGAACTTCTCCGGTGCAGGAATGACCGGCAATACGGATCGTTCTGCGAGACAACCGTGGCCAATTTCGCGACATCCTGGCCCACGAATAGGCTTGCACTCACCCACCGAGAACGGAGGGAAATAATAGTGCAGCATGAATCGCTGAGCGTCTTCGCCGAAAAGTCCGTCGAACTTCTGCTGATCGCGAGTCGTCCCCAGAACCAATGTCGCCATCGACTGTGTTTCACCGCGTGTGAACACGGCAGAACCGTGAACTCGTGGCAGAACGCCAACGCTGCTTGAAATAGCTCGCAAGTCCCCCGGAGCACGACCGTCAATTCGCTTGCCGTCCATGATCAGATCGCGAACAACTCGCTCTTCGACATCATGGAATGCTTCGCCAAATTGAGCCTTCGTCAGCCCATCTGCAGTTTCTGTCGCGTTTTCCGGGAAGTATTTTTCGACGAGTGACTTCTTCAGCTCGCGAACTTTGTCGGCTCGCTCCTGCTTCAGCTTTGTCGTCTTGGCTTCCATGATCCTGTTGTAAGCGTCAGCCTTCACTTTGGCGTAAAACGGATTGACTGGTGCTTCTGGAATCACAGCCGGAGCAACACCCGCCTGTTTTGCGAAATCAATCTGCCAGTCACACAAAGTCTTGATGTGTTTATGAGCGAACATGATGGCGTCGCCCATTTCCTTTTCAGGAATCTGGTTGCCGAAACCTTCAATCATCAGAACCGATGTTCTTGTCCCAGCCACGATCAGATCGAGCTTGCTGGTTTCCATCTGCTCACGAGTCGGCATAAGAATCAACTGGTCGTCAATCATGCCAACTCGTACTGCTGCGATCGGCCCCTTGAACGGCATTCCAGAAACCATCAACGCGGCACTTGCACCGGTGATGTTCAGCACGTCCGGATCATTGACGCCGTCACATGACATGACATTGCACATGATCTGAACTTCGTCACGGAAACCCTTAGGAAACAAGGGACGAATCGGGCGGTCAGTCAGGCGACTTGTCAACACTTCGCGAGTCGTCGGACGGCCTTCGCGTTTCAGGTAGCCACCAGCGAATTTACCAGCAGCTGCCAGTCGTTCACGATAATCGACAGTCAGCGGGAAGAAGTCCGTACCCGGACGGGAAGGACCGGTTTGAGAAGCGATGAAAACACTTGTTTCACCGAACTGAATCATCACCGCGCCACTGGACTGTTTCGCCAGTTCACCGGTGGTTAACGAATACTTTTGGCCTGCAAAATCAATCTCAACAGTAACTTTTTTCACAATAAACTTCCTTACCCGGACCAGCCGGTAAAC
>JANOZG010000917.1:0-7433 GCA_031429275.1 Planctomycetota bacterium | reverse complement strand
TCGAGTTGTTTGAACATGATCACAATCCTGCTTTCCTGCATCATGTGTCTACCGGAACAACCGACCAGCTTTAAGACTGGCAAGCAGCTTCAGGCCGCAATGGCTGCGGATATCAAATGGTCCAGCATCGGTGTGCAACTTGACAGTCAGCTTGAAGATTTGCAGCAACAATGCGACGTTGCCATCCTGCGAGACCGCCGGATTGATCCTCACCAGGTCATCGGAGTTGAAACGGAATTTGTGCCGCGAGTTCAAGTGCTTAAACAGATATCTGACGAGATTCCCGACACGGAAGTTTGCGTCGGTGAAAGTTTTGTATTCTTCGGACCAACGATGGCAGCTGCGCGACTGCCTATCCTGCTTTCTCGCAACGCCGAGCAGGTAAATTCACTGCGGAAAAGAATCGACACGCGAGCGCTGCAACGACTAACAACAAAAGTCAATGTATCGTGGGATGACCTTGGTGAGCCGCGTCAAATGCTTGTCGATCAGGCAACGTCAGCAGGTTCTGTGATCCTGAATCCCAATGTGATCCCACATGATGTGTGGGCCAAACGTCGACTACCCAAAATGTCGTTTATCGAACTCGCAACCATCGTGCTCAATCAGTTCGACCTGACAATCAAGATTTCACAAAATGCCACTGAATTCACGGTAGTTTCAATTGATCCTGATGAATTGTTCGAACACAGGTATCTCGTTGGAAAGTTTAAACCGACAGTCGCAGAAACCTGGCAGAGTAAACTACCAGATGTCGAAATCAAGTGGAACGGTTCCAACGCGACGATCACGACAAGTTTGTTGAATCACGCACGACTCAATGCCATATTGCAGGAAGTGATGTTCGCACCAACACAGGCTTCAAAGCCTTCCAATACTAAAGGCTCGTTGTTGACAAACGACTATCAACTCAAGGCAGAACGCGCCACACTTGGACAACTAATCAGAGAATTTCGAGCAGGAAAAATCACTATCGAAGTTGTTGGTGAAAACTCGGACGCTGTTCAAGCGATTATGAAAGAGTCGATTCCACTGGGTGGATTTTCGGAGAAACTCCCCGGGACAAAATTCTTCCCGTTATTGTTCGGGAAGCATTTCAAGCGAGATGAGGTGAAAAGCGATCGCGTCGTACTATCACTGGATTAGCGATTGATACCGACGTAAAAGCTGAAGACCTGCGTGTCGTCGATCGGCTGCTTGCTGATCGGGAAGGCAAAGTCGAAGGCCAATGGAACTGGCCCCATCGCTGGAATAACGACTCGCAGACCAAAGCCCGCAGTCGCTCGAAAGTTCGACATCGAGACTCGGTCGTCCACAGTACCAAAGTCTGAAAATGCGACAACGTTGATCATATCATCCGCAGTCACTGGCATACGATACTCAACGGTACCCAACGTCTGAAAAGTACCTCCAGTTGCAAATCCGTTTTCACGAGGTGTCACACCGCGAAAGGCGAAACCTCGAAAGGACTGAAAACCACCGGCGAAGTATCTTTCGAATATGGGAGTATCATTTCCGCTCCAGCCAAGATTCCCGGCAACAGTCAACACGTGACGACCAGTCTGATCGGGTCGGCTGTGCAAGGTGAAGTATTGACGGGCGTCAAACTCGACTTTTGGAAAGTTGAATTCGCCGAACGCCTGTTCGTATCCAAAGTCGGCATAGTGACCTTCTGTAGGCATCATCGAAGAATCTCGAGTGTCGTGGACGACCGAGCCGCGGAGTGTCGAAAGAAAATTTGATCCCAGCACATCCGCAGCGATTGCCGGGGTCGGAGCTCGTGGATTCTTCAAATCGACATCTTCAAGTCGCAATGCCAAAGAACCTGACCATTCGGGTGTAAATTGCTTTCCAATTGACACACGACCGCCAAGGCGATCTTCGGTCCAGTCGGGGTAGAATCGATTAAAGTAAAAACCACTCACTCCCAAACTGTAGTCTGTGTACAGGAAATACGGATCTGTCCAGCTGACCGCATAACGACTGACCTGATTACCAGGCGCCGCTTCCAGTCGAAATCTCTGACCAGAACCACGCCAGGCTCGACCTTCAAGAATGTCGGAAAAACTGGTTGGTGGTCTGAGAATATCAAAGTTGGATTCGTCCCAAACGAACGAGCCGACAAGCCCGGAGTTACTATTGACGCCCGCACCAAACATCAAGCGGCCTGTTCGACCTTCTGATGCGTTGACATTGATATCCAGCCAGCCAGGCTGAACTTCCTTAAACTGGCCTTGATATGGACTCCCGTCGAGGATGGCGTCCGTTCGCTTCGGCACTTGTCCCGGACTCTGAGCACGCACAATTGGTTCTTCGGGTTGAATCTGATGCGAAGTCTCGAATGTCACTGGCTCAAATGAGAAGAATTTTGATGGTGTCACCGAACGAAAGCCCATCAGATCCGATTCATAGACGGGATGAGCAACGCTCTGTTCAATATTCGCAGGCTGCTGAAGTTCAGGTTTCGCGGGCTCTTCCTGAACTTGCCGCTGATATCGGGGACGAACGGGCTTTGCTGCGGAAGGTTTGGAAGCCTCCGCACCATTATGGATAGCTGTTCTTGCATCATTCCGAGAACCGACGTCTTCAGATTGTAATACCGAATCAACACCGGGAGTCTTCGCGCCGTCCGCCGGCAAGGTCCGATTTCGTGTCAGCCAGTCCGTCTCATTCGCGCTCCGCGAGGCAGACCTTTGAGCCGCAATGGAAAACTGTTCGGTCCAGTCGAGGCTGCCTGGAGATCCCTGAGCTCGATAGGTTCGAGAATCCGGTGTCAGACCAGACTGACCTGGTTCAATGGGTTCGAATTGAAACGCAATGCCTGGCTCAAACAACTGACTTCCGTTGAGCCGTGATTGGCCTCGACGAATACGAATGGGATCTGCAAGATCGCCCGGCTGAACCTGAAGCCTGTCCAGAGCCACTGTGCTTTTTGTATGAGGATGATCGCCATCATATTGAATGTTGATATCCCGGACGTACCGAGGGCGATCTTCATCAATCTCAAACACCAAATCCACTATGCCCGGTTGCTCGACGAAATGCGGAACTGGATTTACAGTCGCGAAGAAATGCCCCTTTTCTCCGTAATAGCCGAGCATTCGACGCACGTCTTTCGCCAGCGGATATGCACTGTAATACTCGCCCGACGTTAACTTTGATTCGTTCTTCAGTCTTCCAGTCGCAATCGTAGCATTTCCTTCGTATCGAATGTCGCGTACTTTGTATCGACGACCTTCGGTAATCGTAAAATGCAGATTGACGTCTGAGCGATCCTTTGAAAACAGCGGCTTGCCGGTCACCTCGACATCAAAGAAGCCCACATTCTTGTAGTAGCCCTTCAATGCTTCTATATCCGCCGGAATTGTGTCCGGATTGTAGATACCACCAAAGATCAAGAAGGCTTCTTTGCTGATCAGATTCTTTCGAAGGTCCCCATTGGCCCAGAACTTATTGCCTTCGAACGTTCTTTCTTTGACCTGAACCTTCGGGCCTTCCGTAATCTGAAAGATAACTTCTCGATCGCCAGGTTTGCCACCTTTCAACAGGTTGACATCGACGAAGTAGTACCCCTTATCTTTGTACTCCTGCCTGATTCGATTCACGGCATCAAAATTTCCGCGAGCATCAAAGGGACTCCCGGCTTTCAGACCGGTCCATGCCTTCAGGTGCTTTTCTTTGACCTTCTTGATGCCGCGAAATTCCACTCGTTGCACGATGGGCTTTTCATGCACGACGTAGACCAAAATCAATCCATCCGGTGTATCATCCAGACGTTCCTTCACGGTGAAAAACCACCGCGTCGACATCAGTGATCGCTTGTCTTCAAGGATCAGTCGCTCAGAAATTGGTCGCTGAGGCTGAGCCTGAATTTTCTGAAGAATGACGGATTCCGAAATCGTCTGATTTCCCTCAATCCGAATGTCGGCTACCGTAACTTCACCTTCCTGTTGCGCAGTCGCGACTACAGGAAATACCGCAGTTAAAAGAGCCGCGCAGGAAACCACCAAGGCGCACGAAGTGACCCACGCTCGGGCAGGGCGTCGGATTCGTTGAATCGTAGCTTGCGAACTCGGCATGTTCGGGCCTATGGAGCGGGCGAAAACTGCGAATACACAGCACTGCCCAGGAAGGAATTCGGCAGAAAGAACCGAAAGTTATGGAAGATTTTTTGACAGGAGAGAGGACGAGAGGCGGTAGCATTGCAGAAATCAGCAGTTTGACTCAAGAGGAATAACGGCAGGAAATACCGTCAATTTCCGCAACCAAGTCTGCTGATTCTTCCCAGTTAGCCATAGATGTGGGTCCACGGAGAACGTATCCCAGACTTTCCCGCAGATTCTCCACCTCTGATTTTGAAATCATGCAGCCTTCATTCCGAATGTGCGAATAAACTTACTGCCAACGCGTGCCTCAGCATCTCTATGAAAAAGCATTACGACGCAGTTGCCCGATTTGCCAGGTCACGGATCTCACGCAGCATAGCGATATGACTTGCCGACCAACCTCCGCGGGACGCATGCTGCTCAAGCGATTCGTCACCGAGCCCAGCGGTGTTGGTCATTCGCACGCGGTTCATGATTGAATCGCGGATCGCTGTGGCGTCAGCGACACCTTCGATCACGCCGGAGTGCATTCCGAATCCGCCCCCCTGTTCCGAGTGCGATCCGCCACCGCCCGCAGTTTCGACCACGACATCAGCAATTCCATACCAACGCTGCAGCGGTCCCTGCATGACTTTTACATTTTGAATGTTTTCAAACGTAATCGTCGATTCACGAATTACCCAGATGCCGCGTCGTAGGCGCATGCTCCGATCGCTGAAGACGTACCACATCGTATCGAATTTAAGGTGGATCGCCAAAATTGACACTAAACCGATGAAACAAAGCCCCAGCACGATTGCAACACTACCGGCAAGAAACCAAACGTTCTCCACGGCAGCCAGAATGAGTGATCCGACAATCAGCGGGACGCCAACAAACACCATGCCGAGTCCGAGCTGCACCCTCAAGTATCGCAGATAGTTCAATGAAGGTTTTCGAGCCGAAATCAGCTCGGCGCCTTGGGTCGGCAATTCAGGCGCTCCGCGGGGTACGCAGAACGCGCCTGAGAGTAAGCCCCAAATTCCGTCGTAGATCCACTTGAACCCAATATTTACTAACGGAGAGCTGAAATGTCACTCAACCTGTTGGATTGCGAATGACCCACTTCAAGAGTTCATTCAGTTTTGGTGTCTTGCCCTGCCACAGAATACCGATGCGATAGATGCGAGCGGCCGCGACAACACCGACAAACGTGCCCGCTATCAGCAGCGCGACGCTCAGCACGACCTGCCACATGGGGATAATGGCCCCGGTCGAAAGACGTAGTGTCATCATCAGTGGAGCCGACGGTGGGAAAAAACTGAGAGCCATCGCAAGGGTACTATTAGGTTCGCGAATGACGTTGAACCAAACCATCATCGGCAGCAGCATCACCATCCAGACCGGCAGCAGCAGACTTTGAGCTTCTCGGAGCTGGCTGACACTTGCCGCAATCGCCATAAAGACCGAACTGAACAACAGCACAGCCAGGATCTGATACACGATAAACCACGGAAGAACGCGATAGGGAATACTATCCGCGTAGCCCTGAGTATTCGCAAAGATCAGACCGCCGCCGGCGTAAATTGCGAACACGGTGAGTGAACCCGCCACGTTCCCCAGCAGCTTACCGGTCATGAGTTGACGGGCGTTTGCGGAGCCCAGGAGGACTTCCGAAATCCGCAGAGTCTTCTCTTCCAGCACGCTTTCCAGCATCGGCTGCGCGGACATCATCACAATCATGAACATCAGCATCATGATACCCATTGGCAAAAAGAGGCTGGCCAATTCGCTGGGCTTTTCTTTGCTGGTGATCCTGCCTGTTTCGTCCTTGAAGTACAAACCGGTCCCCACGACAGGAGCTCTTTTTTGAAGCTCCAAAAGCACAGCGGGAGCAACTCCGGAATCCGACAACCGCTTCGCCCGAATCAACTGGTTCAGCGATGTTTCAAACCAGCGTTTGACATCAGACAGCGTAGAGTCCTGTGCCACATAAGAAACCTCTGGCAATTGCAACAACTTCGGATCATTGATTTTTCCCAGATCTACTGTGGTCAAATTAAGAACGTCAGCGGGAATCTCGATGAACGCATACAGCTTTCCGTCGCGCACCTTTTCCGACAACTCCAGTCGCATCTCATCGTCGAATCCGTTGGGTGAAATCGATTCCAGCTGATAGCGATTGATATCTTCCATCCCCATCGCTTTGCGCGCATCCTTGTTGTCCTGATCTTCATTAGCGAGTGACTTCTTTTTCTTGTTTGCGTCAAGCGGTTCCGCTGCTGCTTCATCAGACTTTCCCTCTTGCGAATCAATCGTTTCCGCGAGCATGTGATTGCGAAGATCAGCAGCCTGTTTGAGCGGTTCGAACAACTGGCCAGTCCCGTCAACAACGGCAATCGTTCGCTCTTCGGACTTTTCGAAGCCTTTCAAAAGACCTGGCAGGATCGACCCACCGAGCATCATCACAGGCATCATCGCAAGGCCAATCAAGAATGCTTTAGTGGCCACCATCGCCTGATATTCGCGTCTGGCAATTGTCAGGATTTTTCGCATAAGGTATCGCGTTGAAAAGAAGGTAATTTTGACAGAAGCTGTTGACGGAAATGCTTGCAGGCAAGTGGCTTTTTGACGAGATCGATAATTTCTGTGACCACAGAAGCCGTTTTGTGTGATGAACAGCGACTGTCCGGCGAGGTTGTGTCATGGAACGACGTCAGCTCGCGACGGCCACTGGCTTCGCGACATCCGATTGTGCTTCCGGCCCAGCAATGCGTATAAAGATATTGTGAAGCGACGGGCGAAGCAGTTCGAAGTGTTCCACCGAGGATTCTGTCACAAGATACTTCAGTAACTCGCCAGCAGTGTCGGCCGAGTGAAGTTTCAGATGATGATGCAGTCCACGGAGCTCGGAACTCGTGACTCCCGGCAGTCGAGACGGCATGTCTCGCCCGTCTGAAAGTCGCACTTTGACTTCGTCTGCCGGGTATTTCTTTTGAATGTCGTTCACCGTGCCGTCGAGAACCTTGTTACCTTTGTAGATCATGAAGACGCGTTCGCACATGCGTTCAGCGATGTCCATTTCGTGAGTGGAAAAAATGATCGTGCTTCCCTTTTCTTTTAATTCCAAAATTTGCTCGGTGATCAGTTGCGCGTTTACCGGATCGAATCCTGAGAACGGTTCATCCAAAATGATCAACTTTGGTTCATGCATAACGGTACTGATGAATTGCACTTTCTGCGCCATACCTTTTGAGAGGTCTTCCACTTTTTTATGCCACCAATCCCTGATCTCAAATTTATCCAGCCATTCTTTTATCCGAGCAAGCGCCTCTTTTTTGCTCAGAC
>JANOZG010000916.1:0-15836 GCA_031429275.1 Planctomycetota bacterium | reverse complement strand
AACGCTTTTCGTTGCTCTGCGAAACATAACGCGAGGATGATTTGGATGTCGAAACCGATTGCGATGAACGTCCCCCCGCTCGAGACATCGCGGACCCGGACCGGTACGGAATCGTGACGCCTGATAGTCATCAGTGCCGATTTTTAGAATTTGTTTCTACACATCCACCAGGTGAATTCGCTGCCAGCGACCCGAAAGGTAGCGAAGAAACATACAAATTCCGCTGAACGAAACGTGAGCAGTGCAGGTCAGCCAGAGTATCGGGATGGACGCGTGTTCTGATCTGATAATCAGCAACGCTGGCACCACCATGATCACCCAGCTGGAAAACAGTGTAATGAACATCGGAAAAACAGTGTCACCGGCACCACGCAACGCAGAAGAAAAGACCACAGCTAGCGCATCGAAGACCGAATACGCTGCGACGAAGTTGAGCAAAAAAGCTGCAGTCCTCGCGAGTGCGGTGATGTCTGTCCCGCCACTGACTTCAGGATCTGCCAGCAGAAAGAACGGTCGCAACAACACCTCTGGAAACAGGACCAAAATGATGCCCATTGTGCCGGTCCATGCGACGCCCATGTAGGCTGCATTTCGAGTTGTCGCTTTCGCCATATCAATGCGGCCAGCGCCAATATTGTGTCCGACGACTGTTTGAATCGCCGTACCGAAACCCAGCAGAGGAACAAAGATCAGGCCATTGATGCTGAATGCGATATTCGTTGCCGCCAGAGCTTGGTTATTCAGATTCCCGACGATCAATAGGAACATCGTAAAGCCTGAAATATCGACAAAGTAGTGCAAGCCGCTGGGGACACCGAACCGCAGAAACTGCTTCAACAGGCCGCTATCAATGAAACATGTCGACCACAACGGCAGCCGATCACGCTTTGATTCGCGCAGAATCCAGACGATATAGATTGCCAGTTCGCAGACTCTTGCCGCCACGGTGCCAAGAGCAGCGCCACGAATGCCCATCGCTGGAATCGGACCGAAACCATACGTCAGCAGATATGACAGGCCACCGTTTGCGAAGACCGCCACCATGCTGTTCACCATCACAACTTTGGTCTGACGACGCCCGCTGAAGAAGCAACTCAACGCTGTTGCAACCATGTGAATCGGAGCACCGGCGCACAGCGTATTGAAATACTGCGATTCCAGCTCCACGATGTTTGGCGAGTGCCCTGTATATGGCAGAACCATTCGAGTGAACGGCAGAAACATCCAGAGCATAAAGCCGCTGACCAGCGCAAGCCAGACGGCCTGCCAGAAGGAACTCATCATGCGGTCTTTTTGCCCTGCTCCGTCGAACTGTGAGATAAACGTGTTCGCGTACAGAATAGTTCCCATTGGAACGCAGACGATGGTCCAGTGCAGCATAGACGCAGGAGTCACTGCCGCAAGTGCGTCTTCCGAGCAGCCCGCAAGGATAATTCTGTCGGCCGCATTCATCAACGACTGCGATCCCGCACTGAGCATCAGCGGCAAAGCGACACGTGTCAGTTCCTTCAGGTTACTGAAACGATCGTCTGATATGTCAGGATGGGTTTTATCATCGCCGGGCATGAAGATAGTTTAAGAAATGCTGTATGAGTTCAAGTAGATGGAATTGATGCGATTCGTTCCGTGCATACCGTGTCTTTCGTAGATACTGTTCTTCGTCTCTACAACTTCCGAGCAGCATTAAGACCGTGTGAGTACTATGTTGATCGGCCCTTGCATTTGTTTAACCCGTGGCCGACAGGCCAGGCGAGGAATGATATAACGGCCTGGCCTGTTCTCCACGGGCTAAACGAGAAACCATCGTGGGACGGACATCCACCACTGCCCGAGGATCGTGTTACACTGGTGGCGTGATTCCAAAATCTTCAATGGTAAGCAACGCACTGAATGGAATATTGCGAGCTTCAAATGCGGCGCGACCACCCTGCAGTCGATCGACGATACCGACGGCATGAACAACCTTACAGCCGAATTCTTCGACACGATCAACAGCTTGCAGCGCACTGCCACCGGTTGTGACAACATCATCGACGATCACAACGTTGTCACCTGGCTGGATTGGGCCTTCGATGAAACGCTGAGTCCCATGACCTTTCGCTTCTTTGCGAACCATGAAGCCCTGCATTGCTCGATTCTGTGAGGCCGCTGCAACCAGGACTCCACCAACGATTGGGTCGGCACCGATTGACATGCCGCCGAAACCCGTAAACTCAATATCTTTGAGCAATTCCAGCAGCCCGAATGAAATCTGCATCAACCCTTCAGCACTCAGCGTGACCTGTTTACCATCCAGGTAGTAAGTGGATTTCTTGCCAGATGCCAGAGTAAAGTCGCCAAACTTGAGGGCTCGTTCTCGAACCAGATCCATCAATCGCGTGCGGTTGAACATGTAACGGCCTGCTCTTATGATTTCAAAGGGTTGGCCTCAGAAAAGGGGTGAGGAACCAATAGTGCGACGCACCCTGCGGGCCATTTGACTATTGGTTCCTGACCCCTTTTTTGAGCTTTGTTGAGTTACCGGTTGCAGACAATCTACTACACGGTTCGATTCGATGCATCGTAACCGTCCGCACTCTGAGTTCAACCCGCGCGCTGTGGGATGTCGTTGACACTTTCAGGATTGTGATTTTATGTCCGCTCAATTGAGTGAGTTCGCTCGATCACTAAACGTAGAAACCGCCTTCACCGTTCTTGCCGTTGCAAAAAAGCTCAAGGCTGCCGGGAAGGACGTTGTCGAATTGGAGATCGGTGACAGCCCGTTTAACAGCACGGCATCGGCAATTCAATCGGGACTACAGGCGATTCACGACAACCAGTCGCACTACTGTCCGTCACCTGGCATTCCGGAATTTCGCGAGTCAGCAGCCAGGTTTCTAAAGAACGAGTTTTCAATTCCCGTCGCAGCAGAAAACATCGCAGTTGGACCAGGTGCGAAAGTCTTTGAACAGTTTTTCTGCGAAGCGTTTCTTGGTCCCGGTGATGGCTGCCTGGTCTTCAGCCCACACTTTCCAACATACCTGCCAAACATCCATCGACGGGCTGCTCGAGCCGTTTTGAAGCCACTGCGGCAGGAGACTGAATTCCGTCCGCAGGTGGCTGACATCGAAGACTTTTTGAACAATGATCCAGCGCCACGCGCGATCTTTCTGAATTCGCCGCATAACCCAACTGGTGGGGTAACGACCGAACAGGATTTGCGAGATATCGCGGATTTGATTCGCGGCCGCAACGTGGCTGTATTCAGTGATGAGCCTTACTGCCATATGATCTGGAAGGGCCAACATCATTCACTGCTGGCCCAGCCGGGCATGATGGATCAATGCGTGGCGGCGTACACGTTCAGCAAGTCGTATTCAATGAGCGGCTGGCGACTTGGCTTCTGCGCATCCTCTGTGGAAATCATTACGGCCATCAGCAAAATGATCAATACAACGCTGTCATGCACGCCTCCAATTGTGCAGCTTGCCGGTCGAGCTGCTTTAGAAAGCGATACCAAAGAACGCGACGAGACTATGCTGAAGTTTCGTGAGAAGGTGATGTTGCTAACCAACGGATTGAACCGGATTGAAGGTTTTTCAGCACTCGATCCCACAGCAACGTTCTACGTATTCCCTGGTGTGAAGCCGATCTGTAACCGCCTGAAGATTACCAGTCATGGTCTGGCGTTGTATTTTCTGGAGGCTGCTGACGATAAGTTTGGCGTGGCATGTCTGGGTGGTGAATGCTTCGGCGAAGCTGGTGGCGGGTTTCTGCGATTCAGCTGCGCAGAGCCAAATGACAGACTTCAGCAGGCTCTTGATTTTATCCCAGTTGCGCTATCGCGACAGGACCGGATCGACGCATGGCTGACAAAGCATCCGGAGTTTCGGCTGGCAAAGAATTATTAGGAAAATGAGTTGTTGACACATGCAGGCCGTAGCTCGACTCTGGAGAATCGAGTTACAGGCGTTTGGAAAACGCCTCTGACAGCAATCGCAGTGGAGTGAAATGGATATTCTTCAGGACTGCCTGTGAAGGCCGTTCGATGTTTTAAAATGGATTCAAGGATCTAAATCAATGTCTCGTTGTTTTCTCGTTGGCCCACTGATTCTTATGGTGAGCAGCTTTGCCACCGCTCGCCCGACAATCGCGGACGATGAACCGACATTCGTCCGCGCCGTGGAGGGAATCGCGGAACTAAAACTTGCAAATGGAATGCAGGTGCTGCTGTTTCCGGATGTGTCGAAGCCAACGGTAACCGTCAATCTGACGTTCTTCGTCGGTTCACGTCACGAAGGGTACGGCGAGGCTGGCATGGCGCATTTGCTGGAGCATATGCTGTTCAAAGGCACTACGGCCCGCCCGGCGATTCCGGCAGAACTGACGAAACGCGGCGCGCAGTTTAACGGGACAACCTGGCTCGATCGGACAAACTACTACGAAACGCTTTCGGCCAGCGACGAGAATCTTGAATTCGCGATCTCCATGGAGGCCGATCGTATGATCAACAGCCTGATCAAAGCGGAAGATCTGACATCCGAAATGACAGTCGTTCGCAATGAATTCGAACGTGGTGAAAACAGTCCCGAGCGAGTTCTGATGCAACGGATTTTTGCGACAGCCTATGAATGGCACAACTACGGAAAATCGACGATCGGCAATCGAGCCGACATCGAACGGGTGCCAGTCGAAAACCTGCGAAGATTCTACACGCGATTCTATCAGCCGGATAACGCCATGCTTGTTGTGGCGGGCAAGTTTGATGCGCAGAAGGCCGTGGCTTTAATTCAGCAGCATTTTGGCGCGATTCCAAAACCTGACCGCGTGCTGGACACCACATACACCGAAGAACCCGCGCAGGATGGTGATCGCCTCGTGACAGTGCGACGTGTGGGTGAAGTACCGTTTGCTGAAGTGGTTTATCATATTCCAGCAGGAGGTCACCCGGATTATCCAGCAGTCGATGTGTTAACGACGATCATGGCAAGCGAGCCATCAGGAAGACTCTACGACAATCTGGTGAAACGCCGTTTGGCTGCCGGAGTTTTTGGATCCAGCTTTGCGCTGCACGATCCCGGCGTCATCCTGTTTGGCGCACAGGCGGCTCCGGGAACAGAGGGGCCAACAATGCTGCAGAATCTGATCGAAACGATCGAAAGTTCGGTCGAAAAGCCATTCACGGCTGAGGAAGTGGAACGAGCGCGGCAGGAGATGCTGCGACAGCGTGAGATTCAGGTCGCTGATTCTCAGGGCCTGGCAATTCAGCTCAGTGAATGGGCCGCGCAAGGGGATTGGCGTCTGTTCTTTATCTACCGCGATCGACTCGAAACCGTAACTCCGGAAGATGTGAATCGCGTTGCCGCCCAATACCTGATTCGTAGTAACCGCACGGCCGGATTGTTCGAACCAAGCAAAGAGGTGGAACGCGCAACCGTGCCGGAGACGCCGAAGATCACTGAGATGATTGGTGACTACGCAGGCCGAGCGGATGTGGTCCAGGGCGAGGAATTTGATGCGTCTCCAGAAGGCATTGAATCACGGCTGGAACGAACAAATCTTTCGTCTGGAATTAAAGTCACTCTGCTGCCTCGCAAGACTCGTGGATCATCTGTGACCCTGCGATTGAATCTACGATATGCAAATCTTAAAGATCTGAGCGGGCTCGCCACCGCTGCAAAAATGCTGCCTCAGCTTTTGGATCGTGGCACGGAGAATTTTACGCGACAGCAAATCAGTGATGAACTTAATAATTATCGTGCAGAATTGAGTGTTTCCGGCGACGCTGGCAACTTGTCGGTGACGGTGCAGACCAATCGCGAAAATCTGATTCCCGTGTTGGGTGTCGTGCGTGAGATTCTGCGCAAGCCAAAGCTGCCCGCAGAAGAAGTCGAACTTATTCGCGAAGATATGCTCTCTGGAATGGCAAATCGAGTAAGTGATCCGGTGGCGATCGCCATGAATACCGTGACGCGGAAGATGGCTCCGTACGATGTCGATGATGCTCGCTACATTCCCGAATTGAAAGAAGACATGGAGCGTGTAAAAGCCGTAACGGTTGAACAGATCCAGGATATTTACGGACGCCTGATTGGAGCGTCCATGGGCGAACTGACGGTAATCGGTGACTTTGATAAAGACCTTATTGTCCCGGCAGTGGATGAATTCACGAAGGATTGGAAGTCCGCCGTGCCTTTCGAACGTATTCCACGAGTCTCCGTAAACAACGAAGTTGGCGATTTTACAAAGGTCAATACGCCGGATAAGGCCAACGCTGCCTACTTCGCTGCGATGACACTGGCCATGAAGGATAGCCATCCCGACTATCCGGCGTTGGCCATTGGAAATTTCATCCTCGGTGCTGGTGGTTTGTCATCTCGCCTTGCGGATCGTGTGCGTCAGAAGGACGGTCTATCCTATACGGTGCAGTCGAATCTTGCGCCATCGGCTGCTGATGAACGAACATCGTTTTACATTTTCGCCATTTCGAATCCAGAGAACGCAACAAAGCTTCACGAAGCAATTCAGGAAGAGTTGAAGCGACTGATTGAGAGTGGCATTACGCAGGAAGAACTCGATCAGGCGAAAGAGGGCTATCTGCAGTCTCAGCAGGTGAACCGGACTGAAGAGACATCCTTGATTCCGCTGCTGGAAGCTTACGCGTTTATTGGACGAGACATGAAATACGTCGGGGATTTCGAAACAAAGATTCGCAACCTCAAGGCGGAAGACGTGAATGCTGCGTTAAAGAAGCACATCAAGCCAGAACGTCTTTTCATTGTCTCCGCCGGCGACTTCAAGTAGCCGTGAAGTAGACGTCACACAATCACGGTACGCTGAGGACAGTCGGACGATTCATGCAAGGTCAGACGGGCAGCTACTCAGAAAGATGCGTGCAAGTTGCACGCATCTTTCTGGAAGCAATCAGCTTGAGCGGCTGCCCGCATCGCCTCGTTATTGATCTCGGTATCGTATGAGACATATTGAAGACATTCAGAATGCGGGCAATGCTGAACTTGCCGCAATAGGATTGCGCAGATATTTATCCGGCACTGCTCAGGCCATCTTTACCAATCGCGGTTTGATTTGACGATATGTTTGCGACTTGCCTTTCTGAATGTCGGGCCCAAATCCTGATCCTTGTCAATGAAGTGGACTGATGACCGACTTCGTTTGGGTATCATGCCAACAGGATGCATATCAGAAAATGGCCACACCAGCCTCATCGATGGACTGAAAGAAGTAGTCGAGCTGTCTTGTTTCCTGCATTGGCGCTGTTGCTGAACTTTTCGTCGGTCTGTTTCCGGACGCACTTGTTGCAGATTTGTTTAGCCTTGGCTGCTTTTTGATGGATTGTTTGGTGGTCAACGAGTCAATGGTTCCACGATTGGTCAAGGTGATTCTGTCAGGCGTCGATGTTGCGTGAGAAGACTTCGTAGTCACACGCGTTCCCGCAGCGAATGTCGCTGGGGCGGCAGTCGCGCGAGCGGCCAAAAAGCCCGACGTTGGCATCGCACCAAGTTGATAGACGTGTATGATCGGAGTGGCATCAGGGCCGGCACTTTTTTGGGAGATATAAAGTCGCCCTGTTGCGGGATCAAAGGCGGTGCCGCCGAGGTACTTCGAGAATTCCGGCGTTGGGAGATCGAAGTTCACTACGCTTGTCGGCTTGATGTCCCACGAAGCTAAGGTACCGTTTCGAACCGACATAAAGTCATCTATGTCGTAGGCCCAAATCTGGTACCGGTAGTTTCCGTTCTGCGAATGGTATCCCTGATACGGTCGGAATCGATCATTAAAGCGTGAACCTACACCATACCCGATCGAAGACACGCCATTCGATCCAATAAAAATGACGGACCGCGTGCCCGGAACAAACGCAACGCCGTCGATGGTGGTTGTACCGTTGAACAGCAGTTGTGGAGTAGTAATGTCTGTGTCAGCCCACTGCAGAGCGTGACCGAAGGGGTAATAGACAAGCGGCTTGTCCGAACTGCCTGACGGGTTGATCGCATCGAAGCCAAACAGTGCGGGTCCACTGGAAGAATACTGGATGCGATTTTGTCCGGCAGCCCCGGTCACATAGTTCGCTCCAATCCAATCTTTCCATTGATCGGGCACTGCGGTCATGTAACCACCTCGCACACGTCCGCTTGCGGAATCAGCATTTCTGCGAATGTCGATCAACCCTGTGAAGCTTGAAGCTGAAAGAGATGCCAGATTGAGCCCACTTGTACGGAAATGACTGTGGGTTGATGACTCAGGTTCTGCGAGATTATATCCCATAAACATCCCGCCCGTGAGTCCATTCCCGGCTACAAATAGTCCTCCCAGAACGAGATTCTCGTAGCTCAAAACGGGTGCTGTAGACGCCCCGCCGGCGTTAGTTGTCAGTAGCATGCTAAGGTCAACAAACGGCTGCAAAACGTTCGCGACAGTCATGCTGGAAGCCACGCCTGTGGAACTGAGTGTTGCGGGAATCTGCACTTCGGCAATATTCAGACCATTGTCGAAGTTTGAAGCCATAAACAGCGAGCGATTCGCTGCGTTGAACGCCAATGCGTTGCCGCCGTACTCGAAGGTATCGGAACCAACAATTCCGGTCGGTACGCGAAATGCGCCGACGTATCTGAAGTCGCGGGTTCTGTCGAACAGCGGCAGTTGAGTTCCATCGTCATCAGCAATGGTCACAATCGCTGTTGACTTGCTGAATCTTGCGTTCTTTAACGCGAACAGATTGACTTGAAATGCCTCGTTCGGTTCGTCCAAGAGATCGCCTTGGATTTCGAATGAGATTGATCCAGATGTTTGCCCAGCAGGTATCGTGAGAGTCCCTTCGGTGAAACGAAAGTCAATCCCTGCCGATGCAGTGATCGCCTTCAAACCGAAACTCATGGAGATTGGAAATCCGGAGGCACCGCTAAGCGAAACGAGAATTGACGAGGTTGCGGATCCCGCTTGACCTTCTGCGACTGTTGCATTCGAAATCGTCACCAGTGGCGGTAAGTCATTATCAAGTATTGTGATGACGTTCGGTACGCTCGAGATTGTTGCATTGACAGGGGACAACAGTTCGACGGTGAACGTTTCATCGTCTTCGTCAAGCATGTCTCCAGCCACTGAAACCGTGAACGTTCCGCTCAACGCTCCCGGTGGAATCGTGAGAACTCCGGTCGCACCCACGAAGTCTGCTCCGGCGAAGGCTGTGATTGCTTTTGTTTGATAGCGTACCGTGACAGGAAGTGAAGACGATTGATTCAGGCTGACCATGATCGTTGTCGCTTGAGTTCCTGAATTCCCTTCAGCCACAATCTTGCTTTCGACCGACGCCACGGGCGGAGGGTCGTCATCCAGAATTGTTACTGTCCCTATCGCTTTCAAAAGAGTCGCGTTAACAGGAGTAGAAAGTAGCACTGCGAACGCTTCTTCGGGCTCGTACTGGAAATCCGGCAGCACGGAAAATCGGAGTTCTGCCGATCTTGCCCCGGCGGGGATGGTTAGAACTCCTGTCCCGCGCTGATAGTCTTTTGCTCCCAGTGCAGTCCAATCACCAGTTGCATAACTAACCGTCACTGGAAGTTGCGAGGGACTCGATAATGAAACAGACATGCGAACAAAAGAGATTGCATCACTTCCCTCGACAACTGAAACATCATCAATTGAAATCGCAGGCGGATCGTTATCCTGAATGGTAATAACGGCCGAGGGAGTGGCCAGCGTCGCATTCGATGGCGCTGACAACGTCACGAGAAATCTCTCATCGTGTTCATCGAGAATATCGTGCCGAGTGGGAAGAGACAGAATCGCCGATCTGGCACCGGGAGAAATTGTAACCGTTCGTAATACTGAGAAGTAATCCGTCAGACTCGATGCCGTAATATCACTGGTACTGTATGTAAATCTGACTGGCAATGATGAAACACCTCTGAGTGAAACAACAACAGAAGCGGCGGTGCCCTCCAGCACAAGATTGTCCGAAACTGTGATTGCGGGAGGCGAATCGTCATCAGGAATCGTAACAACCCCGATGGCCTTCGATACGGTCGCATTGGTCGGCGCCGCTAAAACGACTTCGAAGCTTTCATTGTTTTCGTCGAGGGTATCTCCCACAACGATCACAGAAAAAGAAGAACTCGTTTGTCCGGGAGAAATCGTCACCGTTCCGGACGTTGCGAGGTAATCTGAACCGACTAAGGCAGTTCGATTGCGGGTCGCATACCGTGCCGTGACAGGCAGCAGAGATGGAGAACTCAGCGACACTGTGACCACACCCGTCCGTTCGCCACTTTCACCCTCGACGACCGAGATGTCTGCGATGGACAATTTCGGAAAACTCGCCGACAAAAGCGAGCGAGATTCCAGAAGCTCAATATCAGCCGCCCTTTCGAGCCCTCGCGCATGACGATTGCGGGCTCGAGTGGGTGTAGCACTGAGAAAAGATCGAAGTGTCGTTAGGATCTTCATCGCCGGCATCATGGAGGTCTTCATACGGAATATTTTCTCGACCAATCCGATATGGTCGTGCTTTGCTCGGTAATAGTGGCGGACGTCCACGTAAGCTCAATGGTCGCCAAAGAAACAAGATTAAAGCAGACGCAAAACGAGTCAACAGTTAGTTTGTCGTGTCGACCGCTGGGTACTGAGCCTGGTTGGCATAGAACGAATGTTCGGGTTGTTCCGAGGCGCGTGTTCAGAAACAGGGCTCTTCAGACTCACAACAAAGCTTGTCGGCCTCTAAATCAATACCGGGGCGAGACGCCCGTGAGGCCTTTGCCAGCCTACGACAGAGGCTCCGGCCAGTTGTTGTCTGATCGTATGGCATCACTGCAGCGTCTGTCATTTACGGTTTGGCTGCTTCAATCGACACACTTTCACTCAGTGGAATTTCTGAATTTCTTTTTGATGTGGCTGATCCGCGGCAGTGAACTCATGTGACCGGCCCTTAGACTGCAACATGGAGGCGCTTTGTCGCTTGTAGTCGCTTTGATCGCAGCGGCAGTGTCAGGAAATATGACAAAGAGAAAGTTTACGAAAGTAATTCAACATGGAAGTTAACGATCGAGTCATCATCGTGACAGGAGCGGGACGTGGAATTGGTGCGGCTATGTGCCGGGCTTTTGCGGAAGCCGGTTGCATGGCCGTTGTTGTCTCGGACCGCGACGAATCCGCCGCGATAGAAGTCGCGAAACAGATTGGCTCGCAGGCCGTTGCCAATCGTTGTGACGTCGCAAATGAATGTGATGTAAAGCAGCTTATCGCTGATACGATCTCAAAGTTTGGTCGTGTGGACATCTTCTGTTCGAACGCAGGAATCACAGTTAAGGGTGGTTTGGAGTCCACGAACGACGACTGGCAGAAAATGTGGGACGTAAACGTGATGTCTCGTTTGTTTGCTGCGAGAGCTGTTGTGCCTCACATGCTGGAACGTGGCGACGGGTACCTTATTCACACTGCATCTGCCGCCGGACTGCTGATGGAAATCGGCTCAGCTTCGTACTCGGTGACAAAGCATGCGGACGTCGCGATGGCTGAGTGGCTATCGGTCTGTTACGGCCGCAGTGGAATTCGTGTTTCCGTCGTGTGCCCGCTGGGAGTGGAAACTGAAATGCTGGACAATGCCGATCCAATCCACCGCTACCTCCACCTGCATTCAATCACGGCTGATGATGCAGCTCGGAGCGTACTGGATGGCATTCAAAAAGAAGAATTCCTCATTCTACCGCAGGCTCAGGTCGCCGAATTCTTTGCGATGAAAACAGACAACTACGACCGATTCATTCGCGGATTCCAGCGTCTGCGACAAAAACTGACACGGGATCAGAATATGGCTTAACCGTTTTCAATTTGAGGACTTCGGCTGTCAGAGAAAAGCCGCGCGATGTTTTTAACATAACTTCGATGGCAAAAGGCCTGCCATTTTCAAAGCGGACAAGTAGTCCTCCGGGCGATTGCAGTTCAGCAGGCTGCTGAGCGTCGGATCGACAGATCGCAGACTCTCGACAGGAACTTGCAGTGTATGGACATCATCAAACAGAGAAGCAATACGCAAGCGATCTGCAGCCAGCATCGACTGAACTGCAAACAAAACGCGCGCTCGATAAACGGCTGCCAAAGGATGATGGTACTGTCCGTCGTAAGGGACGGCAACGTCGGCATTGCCAAGCCGATTGAACATTTCGCGAATGAAATTCGGCTGCAGCAACGGCACGTCGCAACTCGTCACGTAAACAGCTTCGACATGTTTCGGCATGGCTTGAAGGCCGGCGGCAAGGCCTTCAAGCGGCCCACGTTCTGGGTGTTCGTCATACGCAATAAGCATATCCGCAGGCAATTCGGGAAGTCTCTGCCCATCGGACGCCAATACCACAGTCGCGGCTGGCTCAATCACCTCACCTAGAATCCGGACGACTCGCTGCAACATCAGTTCGGAGCCGAACGGCAATGTTGCCTTGTCTCGTCCCATGCGTCGGGATCGGCCACCACAAAGAACAATCGCCCCACATTTCATTTTTGGTCACGTCTGATTCGATGATAAAGGTGTCCGGTCTAGTCTGAAACTCTGACCAACGCCGTTAAGGATTTATCGTCATGTTTTCACCAGCCTTTTCGACGTTCCTTCTCCCCTGAGAAGGGGGAGAAGGTGGCCGGCGGCCGGATGAGGGGGTATTCGCTGGTTTCGACGCTATCAGACCTAAACGGCGTTGAGCCTCGCCTTACACCAAGTCACGCAAATGAAAGTGATGCTTACCAAGCTTTCCGCCATAGTTGCCAGCTGTGATCCGGACAATATCAGGACATGCTGCTGCCGCGTGCATGCCGCGTTTCATCGCAGACTGGACAGCATCAAACGAAAGTCCGTCGATCACGATTTCATACACAGCATTGCAGTTTTCAGGCAGTTCCGTTTCCGTCATTGCTCGCAGAGTTGGACAGTAAGCGTCGTTTGTGCTTGCCTTGAGTTTTGGATATCGAGAACCAACCTTGCTGCCGGATCGCACAATCCCGCCGGGAAACGGCAAAGCAACATCGACACCGGAGCCAATGGCGTCCACTGCAGCTTCGGCGGCTCTCAACGCAACTGCGGAGGTCGTACCACAGATCAGCAGGTTGCCGCCTGCAATCCCTGTGATCGTGCCAAAGTAATCCTCACACACAAATTCGCCGTCCATCGTGGGGATACGCCAATAGCGACGGTGATCGATCTTCTTCGCGATCTGAAATCCGTCTCCGAAGTAGCGGATTCCGCCGCCAATGCGAATCTGCTTTTCCTTCGGGCAATCAAAAATGCCGTTGTAGCATGCCGTTGTGGGGCATGTAAGAATGCATTGCCCAACTCGACCTTGTATCGCTTTTCCAAGAGCATCAGTACTGAACCCAAACACCAAAACAGAAATCCCAGGCCGGCCATCAGGTGTTTCCTTTTCACAAACTATTCGCTCGATCGCGGCTTCCACATCGCAGGCGATAACGCTCGTCGCATTGCCACAAAAGACAGTTGCAGCAGTCGTCGCCCAGCGATCACTGTCAGCAGTGATGATAAGTCGGGCGGCCTTGATCGGGAAAGCTTCGGCGAACGTATCGACAATCTCGACTCCGTTGAGTTGCATGGCGGTCGTTTGAGTTGCGGTCATCAGGAATTGCTCGACTTGTCACAGCACTTACAGGAAAGAACATTGTGTGCAAATTAGTGAAACAAGGCTCAGAATGAAAACGGAAAGTCGATCATTCCTCTGGTTGGGGCAGTCCAGTTGTCTGTAAACACGCACTATTGCATCTGTATTTTGTCATATTCGCCACTTTTTTGAACCCCCTTCTCCTTGCGAGACTCACCTGACAAAGTCGCACGTTGTTAAACTCACGGCGTGTTTGATGGCGATACGATCTGATGCTATCTACGATGCAGCTAGCGACGAACGACTGTTCAACAGCATTGCTCTCGTTTCTGTATTCATTTGGGCTTGATCGGTTGTCCGAATGGACATCAACGTTGCAGCATCGCATGAAGTTAACTGCGAAGAAAGTATCGAATGTCGACCGAAACAGAATCGCTCGAAGCGCAGAATACGGCGTCAATCGTAACCGTTCAGGAACCGAAGAACACTGCATGGGTTTGGTGGGTCAGCGCGTTGCTGCTGCTGGCGACGATGCTGAATTACATGGACCGACAGACCCTGGCAAATCTCAAGGTTCGCATCACGACGGAATTGTCGCTCAGTAACGAACACTACGGCGACCTCGAATGGTTGTTTGGCTGGGCCTTTGCCGCCGGTTCGCTGTTTTTCGGGTTTCTCTCGGATCGGATCTCCGTCAGGTTTCTTTATCCAGCAGTGCTGCTGATTTGGTCAGCCATTGGAGTCGCGACCGGCTACTGCAACGGATATGAATCAATGCTTGTGTGTCGAATCCTGCTGGGTTTCTTTGAAGCCGGCCACTGGCCCTGTGCGCTGCGAACCACAAAGATCGTGCTGTCCCGATCGAATCGCACCATGGGCAACAGCATCTTACAGAGCGGGGGCGCGCTGGGTGCCATTCTGACGCCTCCCGTCATCCTTATGATCCTTCGCGGGAATACAGCTCCGGGAGCGTGGCGATCTCCGTTTATCATCATTGGGTCGCTGGGCATCGTCTGGGCCGTGGCCTGGGTCTTCACAGTCCGCGGAGGTGACCTGCCCGCACCGACAGACGAGAAATCGTCAACGACCGGCTCTGCTTCCCGGACGTCGCCGTTTTTGTTAATCATGTTCGCCGTCTGTGGGGCTCTGTATTTCGTCGGCGACAGCGTCAGTCATTTGCTGCCATCCATCACATCGATTCGCGAGTATTTCGACAGCCATCTGGTACTGACTACCATCGCAGCGTGCCTGCTTTGTCTGGCCGCTGCGGGCGCAAGTGACAGAGATTTTCTGTGGGAATGCCTGACGAACCGGAAGTTCTGGACCCTGGTCCCGGTGGTTGTCTGCATCAATCTGACCTGGCAGCTGATTCGCGCCTGGCTGCCCGCATTTCTCCAGCAGGGACGATCAGCAAGCGAAGCGGAAGCGCTGTGGTTCAACTCGGCGTACTACATTGCGGCGGACGCCGGATGTATCGCCGCGGGGGTTGCCTCACTCTGGCTTGCTCGACGGGGACTCAAAGTCATCAACGCCCGGCTGGCCGTGTTTGGCATTTGTGCGGCGATGACGTCGCTCACATTCGTTGCCGCCAAACTGCCGCTCGGCTGGGGCCTCTACAGCGTGCTGCTGATCGTAGCGTCTGGCTCACTGGGACTGTTTCCCTGTTACTATTCCCTGGCTCAGGAAACAAGTGAGCAACATATGGGAAAGACAGCCGGGCTGTTGGGAGCACTGGCATGGCTGGTGTCGTCACCGATGCAAAAGGTGTTCGGTCGAATCGTCGATGAAACTCATTCCTTCGATAAAGGCCTCACGTGGGCCGGACTGGCGCCGCTGATAGCACTTATCACTCTCATAATCCTCTGGCCGCGCGAGGCTGCAGGCAATGGTGAAAGTCAGACAGCCGAATCCTGAAGCGCGGGCAAGTCACACGAGAAATGACAGCCGAAGGGAAATGAACCCCGTAAGCAACTCTCGCATCTCGGCATCACTGGGAATCTCGATGGGGGGTTAAGAGATTCCTGATCATACATTTGCGAGACCATTTTTTTTTGATAGAATCCCCGATTGACTGTCACCACTCAACGAGGCGTGTCGTCAAAAGCACCCGTAGCTCAATTGGATAGAGCGTCGGTCTTCGGAACCGAAGGTTGTAGGTTCGAGCCCTACCGGGTGCACTGATCTAAAGTGCTTTCAGCAAAGACTTTAGCTTCACGAGCTCTTCAGCGGAAAGCTGCTGAGCTC
>JANOZG010000915.1:0-2038 GCA_031429275.1 Planctomycetota bacterium | reverse complement strand
CACCAGGATGGCGTCGTTCAAATGTCCTTCATTCCATTCCGAGACTTCACGCACATCAATCAACACTGCAGAACCATCGGCGATCCGCTTCTTAACTACATCCAGTGAATCGACAGTATGGCCAGCATCAGTAAACATCGGTTTTTCCTTTGGTGTTGGAGTACTCACAGTCTTTTTTTCTTTCGTAAACACAGGTGCATCCGGATCGCCGCCAGATTGCAGATAGGCAACCAGATCCAGCACTTCGTCTTTGTTGAGCGTGTTGATCAGGCCGCTTGGCATCATCGAGACTTTAGAAACCATTGTCTCTTCAATTTCATCGCGAGAAACGTTGGTCATATTGCCCGGGTCGAGCATGTTTTCGGAGACCATAATCTTATCGTTATTCAGATTCACGACACGCCCTGTGACTTGTTTACCGGTGTTCAACACAAAGATCGTGGCTTCGTACTGATCGGAAATCACTTTACTTGGTTCAATGATGGCTTCCAGCATCGTACGGGCATTGTAGCGACGAGACACCGCCGTGAGTTCAGGACCCACGATACCTCCGTCTCCCGCAAAGCGATGGCATTTAAAGCACGCGGTCACCTGAAACATTTTTCGTCCATTGGCGAAGTCGCGGTCCTTAAGTCCCGCCTCAACGTCCGCAAGCAGATCTTCAACTTTCCATTCTTTGAAGACAGGTCGAGACGCCGCTTCAACCAAATTCGCGGTCCCTGTGGGCTGGGCTTCAAGAACTTCTTTTAGAGCCGTTTTCTCTGCGTCACTTAGACGATCAATGGCCTCCTGCCGAATATTTTTGATAAAGCCGGAGAACGAATTGCCGCCTCGGAATGTCGTCGATGAAACGAACCACTGGAAGTATTCCTTTCGCTGGTCGAGCGTCCAATTGTCTTTAAGGGCACGCAGGCAATAAGCGTAATGAATCTGCTCTTCCTGACTAGGTGCGCTTGCCAGTAACTCCAGCGTCTTGGCTGCGACTTCACTGTCATTCAGATAACAAAGCATCCGGCAGAGTTCTCGGTTGAGAGCCGGGCTCTTCGACGGATATCCGCGATTCAGAACAGAGCCGATATCCTTTGCCAGTTGTGCATCGGGCTCGCCCATACGGATGAAGCAAAGTCCCAGGACTCGCAAGGCAGAAAGTACTTGAGATTCCGTGAGCTTCGGGGAATCCAGTTGGCTTAAAGAAGCAATCAAGGGATATTGCAAGTCTTTCGAGCCACAGCGTGCGACAGCAAGCAATGCCGTGATTTTGGCATCGGCATTTGAGTTTTCGGCCAAAGCCTTCTCCTGCCAGGATGCAACGGGCTGGTGTTCCAGAGCGACGCGGGAAGCGAAGCGGATTGTGCGATCCGCATGTCCAAGATATGGCCACGCCTGAGCGACAGCGTCCGGAGCATCAGCGTGGTGCAGAGCTTCCAGTTTGTGTCGGATTGCTCGTTGCTCGGTCCCTGCATCCGGTGCTGCGGCAACCGGGGCAGTCGATTCCTTGCCAGCATAAGTCACGCGGTACAAACCCGACTGCGTTTTGCGTCCGCCGATCGTAAAGTACATTGCCTGATCGGCAGGATTAATGACCATATCCGTTACCGGCAGCGGCGCGGCGGAAATGAACCGAGTTGCTTCGCCGGTGTATGACGCACCATCGGCCGTCATATTGACGGCATAGATGACACCATAACTCCAGTCACTGATGAACAGTGATTTCTGATACTTCGCCGGAAACTTCGCTCCGGTGCCGAACGCGATACCGGTTGGCGAACCAGGTCCAATATCAACCACAGAACCAAGGCTGTCAGGATAGTACGCTGGCCATTTGCCGGTTCCCGATCGCCAGCCAAATTCAGCACCACTGGTGACGTGATTCACCCGAGTTGGTCGATACCATGGAGAGCCGACGTCCCATTCCATATCGGCATCGTAGGTGAACAACTCACCGTCCGAATTAAAAGCAATGTCGTATTCGTTGCGGAAGCCGCTGGCCACAAGTTGCCAGTCCTGACCATCCGGGCTCACCTGAGCGATCCAGCCA
>JANOZG010000914.1:0-8685 GCA_031429275.1 Planctomycetota bacterium | reverse complement strand
CCTTGGGTTCACGGTACTCGGTCGGAACGCCGCGGGGTTTGATCGGCTGTTTACGCACAGTCAATACTATTCGACTTTCATGCAGCAGTATCTGAGTCTGCCGGAAGATCATTTTCGGACGATTCCTTTAATCATCGATGCGGAATCCCATTTGAAGCGCCATGATCAGCTTCTTGAGTCCCGGACAACATTTCAGAAACCTCCTCATTCGCCTCCAGAAGCAAGACGGACCACAATTGGTTATTTCGCACGCATCTGTCCCGAGAAAGGGGCCTTTCATTTTTTGAACGCCGCCGAGGAAGTTATCTCTCGGACGAACAATGTCGACTTTATCATCGCGGGTTACCTGCCGGAACTGCATCAGAAACAGTTCGAACAAAAACTGCGTGCGGTTGAAAATCGCGTCGGTCAGGGACGAGTGCGATGGGAGGGCAGTCCTGCGGATCGAGACGGTAAGTTTAAAATCCTCAGTTCATTTGACTGGCTGTGCGTTCCGACCGAGTACCGTGAACCCAAGGGATTGTATGTTCTTGAGGCCGCATTGGCCGGAGTTCCTTCACTGCTTCCGGATCATGGAGCGTTTCCGGAACGTCTCAAGGATCTGAGACTCGGAAAGCTCTACACCGCTGGCTCACATCACGCGCTGGTGGAAGCGATGCTGGCGCTTCCCTCGAGTGAATCCAGTTCGCGAACATGGAGGGCAGGGTTACGAGATCGATGTCTTGAACACTACGGCATATCGACTACTGGTCCAGCGGTACTGGCTGCGATTCGCGAGCTGTTCGTCTGAATCGGCTGTCCATTTTGTGATTTACGCGACCGATCCCGGATTTATCTTTGTTTGCCAACGAGCCGTAGAAAAAAATGGGCCGCGTGATTGATGTCACGCGGCCCTTCTAAGCAGAGTTCGCGGCACTCCGCAGACCACGATTCAGACATTATTCTGGCGGGAAGCGTTCACGCCAGTCGTATCAAAGACACTTCCGTTCTTCACCAGTATCGTGGCACTGGAACTGGTAATGGCGGAATTGGTAATTTGGTTGGCAACCGCGGTGACGCTGGCTGTCGTTGCGGTTTCACTGACGCCCCGGCGAGCTGCACGGCGGGCGGCTGAGTTCAGCGTGTGGATGGTCATGAAGACATGACCAAACTCAATGAAAGCAAAGAGCAGCAGAAAGAACACAGGAAGCACGACAGCCGTTTCCATGGCGGCTGCACCGTTACGGTTGTGTTCCTTTCTGGTTCGTGGATTCATTTGACTGAGAAGGCGCATGGTGCGTCTCCGGTTTCTTTGGAAGAGAACGTGGTGGTGACTCAAGGCTGATTGGATGCAAAATGCCCTTACAGTAAGAAATTTACTTCCATATGAGACGCTATCGCGGAGGCTGGCGATGGGATTGGGAACTCTCCTATCGTTCTCCACTGGCCAATAATCAACATGGCTTTTCAACAACACGACGTTGCAGAAAATCCGCAATCTGCTCGATCCGACGACTGCCACAAACAGCATTCCGGCGAAATCTGCTGTTGAAAAACCACCAATGTTGCGTCTTTGCGACGCCACCAGCCACAAGATGCAGTGGAAATATGCCGATAAATCCAACTGGAGCGGCTGTGTAGATCCTGCCGTGTTGCCGCGCGTTTTCTTCGGAGCAATTTGCTGTCATGGATGACTCACAGAAGATCGCTGAATTGGAACAACGGTTGGTCCTGCTTGAGGACGAGCTAATGCGTGCACAGCGATTGAGCTCAGTCGGTGCGTTGGCATCTTCGATCACTCATGAATTCAACAATATCCTGACGACTGTGATCAACTACGCGAAAATGGGGTTGCGGCACACGGACGAAAAGACTCGCACAAAATCGTTTGATCGAATTCTGTCCGCCGGACAACGCGCGGCCCAGATCACGACCGGCATGTTGGCGTACGCTCGGCAGAATTCTAATCGCGTTGAACCTGCGGATCTGAAACGACTGCTCGACGACGTACTGGTGCTGGTGCAGAAAGATCTCCAAATGCATCGCATTTCGGTGGATCTAATGTCACCGTCGCCAGTCTGGTCGATGGTGAATGCCAGCCAGATTCAGCAGATTCTGATGAATCTAATTGTGAATGCTCGGCAAGCAATGAAGGAAGCTGGCCGCCTGAGACTAATTGTCCGCGACAACAAATCTGAAGGCTGGGCGGAGATCGTCGTCAGTGATACCGGCTGCGGAATTCCGCACGACAAACTGCCGCACATCTTCGATTCGTTCTACACAACCAAAACGCCGGACGCTCGAGGCCAGGGCGGAACCGGCCTGGGATTGTCGCTTTGCCTTCGCATCGTCGAAGCCCATCAAGGCAGAATTCGTGTCGAAAGCGAAATCGGCAAAGGCACAACGTTCACTTTGAAACTGCCACGATCAGAATCTCCCGCAGGCTTTATTGATACGTCTGCGGCATGACACATGCTCCGAATCACGGCGCATTCACCGAGACGGAATCAGCACTCGGCATCGACTTCAACGTGTGTGCCTTAATCGTCCCACGGTCTGGATCTTCCGTCAACAACGGCACACCTGAACGCAACCAGGCAGCGGCGACGCGATCAGGATGCAACAACATCATACCGCCAGCCCAGTGTCCACCGCCGCTGTGCCCCCACAAAGCCCACGGTACTTTCGATAGTTCGGGATGCCCGGATTTTTCGCCAAGATCCACAAGGCACTTCTGAAACGCCGCATCCGATCCATTCCGAGGATCACACCACATTTGGCAATCTGCCTTTTCCGGTTGTTCATACGATGGGGCCAGCAAGGCACAGTCGTGCTTCGTGGCGAGTGCCTGCCAATGCAGATCGAACGCGCCTGTGAGTCCAGACTTGCACGATCCCTCGCCGCAGCCGTGCTGGTGAACAATAATTTCTCGAAGCGAATTGACGCCTCTTGGAATCGCTTGATGTCAGAGGTAGCAAAATCCCGTAGCCCTGCAAATCACTTCCCTTTCGATTATGACTTAACGGCCGAATGCATGAGAGCAAAGAGCAAAATTCCCGGACGACAACGGGGCAATGCCGTAATGCGTCAAGCCGGTTAGTCTGGTTCACCGATAGTCGATGAATGTCGGGCTTCTAATAACCATGGGCCAGGAGGGTCTGAATAAACTTCTGTTATTGAACAGGCAATTCACAGATCGGCGTAATCAAGATGACCAAACTTCTGATCGTTGATGATTGCGAGATGACGCGACGATTAATCGCTAAGTATTTTGCAGATCAGGAACTGACGATCCTGGAAGCCGGCTCTTCGGCTGAATGTGTCCGCCTTTGTTATGCAAATCAGCCGGATTTGGTAGTGATGGACGTCGGACTTCCCGATGCGTCGGGACTGCTCACCATCAAAATGCTCCACGAGTACGACGCTCGACTGCCGGTGATTCTAATCACGGCAACACGTTCCAGCGACATGGTCATCGAGGCAATGAAGCTGGGCGCGATGGACTTTCTGGTCAAGCCGATTCAGAAATCACGGTTGCAACAACTTGTCGCACGGGCACTTGAAAGTCGGCGACTGATGCGAGAACCCGTCGCCGTGGGCATCGGGCAGGATGATAATCCTGAATCAACAAGCGGGGCCGATTCGATTGTGGGATGTTCGGCCGCAATGCAGGAAGTCTACAAGGCCATCGGGCGAGTTGCTCGTCAGTCGATGACTGTCCTGATCTGTGGAGAAAGCGGAACCGGCAAAGAACTCGTCGCTCGTGCCATCTACCAGCACAGCGAGCGAGCCATGCAACCGTTTCTGGCGGTGAATTGTGCCGCAATCCCCGACGCGCTTCTTGAAAGCGAGTTGTTCGGTCACGAACAGGGGGCTTTCACGGGGGCAGATCAGCTACGCATCGGTCGGTTTGAACAGTGTCACAATGGCACGCTGTTTCTCGACGAAGTGGGCGACTTGACCCCGGCCGCTCAAAGTAAGTTGCTGCGCGTGCTGCAGGAGCAGGTTTTTCAGCGCGTGGGCGGGAAAAAGAACATTCAGACGGATGTTCGAATCATCGCGGCCACCAGTCGTAATCTCCAGGATGCTGCAGGCGGAATCCTGTTTCGCCCGGATCTCTACTATCGCCTGAGTGTCGTTCAGATCGACGTGCCATCGCTCCGTGAGAGGCTGGATGATTTGCCAGCGTTGATCAAATACTTCCTCAAGAAATTCAGCTATGAATTGCGTCAGGAAATTCCACAAGTACCAGCAGAAACACTCGAGGTTCTGACCCGCTACAGTTGGCCCGGAAACATTCGCCAACTTCAAAGCGTCATCAAACGCGCACTGCTGAAGTCACAAGGATCTGTCATCATTCCCGACATGATTCTGGAATCACTGCCCGAGGACAAAACGATCGACCCCGGCCAAGCGGCTGGAAACTCGAGCATCGACGAATTCATTCGGCGGGAATTGTCGAACGGCTCGCAGTCGCTTTACAGCGATGTGCTTCACATGGTGGAGCGAGTCCTGTTTGACAGAGTTCTGGACTACTCGGCAGGCAGCCAGAGACAGGCAGCAAAAGTGCTTGGCATTACCCGCAATACTCTGCGAAGCAAGTTGAAGCAACTGGAACTCAGTCTCAAATCGCCGGCGACCGATCCACCCAAGGTCACAAGCCTGATGAATGCCTCGTCAAACCTTCCGTCAGCCAGTTGAAAGCGGCTACTGCAATCGAGTCTCCAGACGTTCCACAGCGGAGTGTTTGATGTGAGCAGTCGTTCGCTGCACCCGATAGATCGAAGATGCCACAACATCCTTTGGCAGTTCAGTAACCCTCGAGCCAGGCTCAGAACGATGGAGCCGATGTTCCTCGGGAACGCTGATGACGACGATCAGAAACTGTGACACGGCATCGCGTTGATCGACAGGAAAGCGAACCGTAGTTGCAAAGTCACCATTCTGAGACACTTGTGGAAGCGACTGAACCACCCAGAAATCAGTCCCGACACGCTGCACGAGGGTCACGGGCACAGTACCTTTTGAAGTATTGCCTACCAGAGTCTCGCTGGCATTCGCAAAGATAGAATTCTGCTGCGACCTGTCGCTGGAGACGATCAATTGTTCCTTCATCGAAAGACGCTCGTCCAGAGTTCGCGAAAACCCTGACACGCGAGGCTGCTGCTCGACGAAGTCAGACGCCAGCAATGTATGAAATTGACAGAGAATACTCAGGCTGAGCACGGCAAATCTGAAGGTGGGCATGACTTTTCTTCCGAGAACTCGATGTTAAAAAAACTGCTGACGAATTTGAACCACTCAGGGCATTCCTGACTCAAAGCATTCGGCGTGCCAATGCAAAACGAATTTCGATCCAAAGCAGAACAATCTCGCTAACAGATGGCACCAAATAGGTTTACATCGCGGGAGGCACTCGATCGGTGGATTTGAACCGGTCATCCATACTTCGCAGCTGGTGTCATCCCTGACCCTCCCGGATCAGAAACTGATCCACCCCACAATTTGCAAAGATGTCATCGAAGAATGCCATTTCTAAGTGGCTATGGTTTCTACTCAGCGGCCCTGTTATTTCCCCTGACACATCGTATCGCGCGGTTGTTAAGAAGTTGGTGGGCGACTTTTCGATCGTGTCGATGAGGAGGTATTTTGAGACTCTGGACATGTGGAGGCTTAGTCGCATCCGTGCCCATTACTGCAAGCAGAGGCGCACGGTGCGACCCTGTCTGTCATGAACCGGATAACGTCAGGCTGGTGAATCGATTCGAAGCCGGGGATCGCTTGGTACTCTAAAAAAGCAAGCTCCCTAAGAAACGCGGGCATATAGGCCCCCAAAGAGCTGGAAAGGTCTGCGCCGATTACTCATGGCGAGTCCTCATTGACACTTGTAAGCTGAGCTCAGAAACCGTGCCGGCAAGTTGCTTGTCTGCCGATTCCAATTTGAGCTTGCATCCACTCCGGAATAAACCTGACGGCAAAGCACGCATTTAGACATCGCCTGGCATGTTCCTGCAGATCGCAAAACTGCAGTAGAAGTGACATGTAGTGCCTCGAAATCGCTGAAATGGCTGAGGTTGTAACGATTGGGGCGATCGAGGTTATTCAGGCAGTTTGTATGCCCTTTTTGATGCCGTCAAAGTCAGCGCAAACCGCGTGGAATAAACCTCATCGGACGAGCAAAATTGCAGACAGATAGCCCCAAAACAACAGGACATTGACACCTTCGCAAGTGCCTTGTAGAGTCGAGGGAAATAGTCACTGTTCTGCAACTGGCGACGTCATCTGATGTGCCCTACGGCAATCGCTGTTGCAGAGTTTTTTGCGGTTTTCGTATTCGCAGTTTGAAGTCCAATTGTGTTCACGAAATCAAGGCATCAAAGATTGATCACTTGTTTTCGAAAGAAATCAGTTTGGTTTCGGTCTGCGGTGTGTAAGTTCTGTCTGTTTATTGTTTTTTGGTGTTCTAATCACAAACTTCTTTGTCAGGAACGACAGCCCTACATGATCTCAGGGCGAACGGTTCTGGGATTATCAGGAGTTCAACAGAACTCGAAGCGTTCGGGGCAGGATGTCAAAACATTATGGATGGCGGATGTTGAAGAAACTCAATGGGAGTACATCATCATTCATCATTCTGCTACTGAATCGGGCAGTGTGGAATCGATTCATCACGAACATTTGAAACGCAGGGACGCAGAAGGAAATCGCTGGCTGGGAATCGGATATCACTTTGTGATCGGCAACGGTCACGGCATGTCAGATGGAACGGTGCGGTCAACATTTCGCTGGGACGAGCAGATTCACGGGGCTCATTCCGGTAGTGAGGTTTTTAATTCTCGTGGCATCGGGATTTGTGTGATCGGCAACTTTGAAGACACTGCACCTTCGAAGGCTCAACTGGATTCACTCAAGACTCTCGTAAAAGCACTTTCTAGTCGTCACCGGATAACTCCGGAAAACTTTATGGGGCATGCCACCGTGAAAACAACGGCATGTCCGGGAAAACACTTTCCTCTGAAAGAAGTCAGACAGGTGGTTTCCGAAACGGGTAACTGAAAAGCACTGTTGCTGTGAAGCATTGTTGTTGATCAGTGAACATTGCAGCTGACAGATCAGGACGGTCTTCAGGTCACCGATTTTGATGTGTCCTCCCCCCAAAACTCATATTTCTACATCACGGAAGTTCTTAACATGTTCAATCGCGTTCGAAGCATGTCATTCTCGTCAGGCGAACTCGAATCTTTACTGCCGGATATCGATCTGCAGATGCTTCCTACCGAACTGCGGGAAGTTTATGAATCGTGGAGCCAGTCTCCGGATTGTCCTGCACAGTATTCTGGTTCAGTTGCAGAATCTGACTGGCCCGTTTCTATTTACGTTCCAGAACGATACGAAGAAGGATATGCGTATCCGTTGGTCATCTGGTTTCACAGTGATGCCAACGACGAGGATCAGCTTGAAGAGTTCATGTCGGCCGTGAGTTCACAGAACTATATCGGCCTGGCATTGCGAGGAAATCGACGGCATGAAACCGCTGGCGGATTTCGCTGGGATGTGTCGTCGCTTGAATTCGGATCTGTGCCACTTCAGGATTTATTGCACGTGACGACCTGCCGTCTGCGGCAGGCATTTCATATCCACAGCGAGCGAATCTTCCTGGCGGGTTCCGGTTACGGTGCCGATGCTGCTCTGCAGATGCTGGTACAGCGACCGGAATGGTTTGCTGGCGGCATACTACTGGACGCTGCCTGCAAGAGTGACTGCCTGACGGCCGATCGCCTCACCGGCCTGCGTGGCAAACCTGTCATGATGAGCCTGAATCGTGGTTGCCCGAGTGATATGCTGGCTCGCAATGTTGAAGCAGTGCGAGTTCTGCGATCAACTGGATGTAATGTCGATGTCGAACTGACAGATCAACCCGTGGATCCGACGAGCAGTGAGGTTCGTGCTCTGGATCATTGGATGATGAATTGCATCAACCGCGAAGCTTTGGTCTAAGTGGCGACGTGTGCTTTGCCAACCTTTAGAATTGGGGTTGAGTTATATTTGTACGACGAACTTCCGGTCCGTCGGCAGCAAAACTTTCTCGACGGACTGGAAGTCCGTCGCACCCCACAAATGAGCCATGACAGGGCACTAGCCAACCCATGCATAATTTGCGTTTGGCAACACAGCGCAGTGATTTGACGCCATCGTAAGTCGCTGCAGTTCACTGGCGTCTTCGATGGCAATCATGCCCAACTCTTCAACGATGTCGGCGGGGATCTGGCTGTACAAATAGACGCGTGCATGGCTGAGCGTGTTAATCAGTTTCACAATTTCGACAGCATCTTCTGTTGGTTCACGACGCAGTGGTTTTAGCAATTCGCCTGGTTCCTGACAGCGACGCAGCATGGTGGCTGCGGGGCCTTCGGGGACAGGCAAGTCAGCGATGACAATAATCCGTCCATCCGGTTCAACGAGCTTTGCTGCCTGCTCAATTGCCGTGCCAAACTGTTTCCATCCAAACAAACCGCTCGCCTGAACTGACAAAAGAATGGCATCCGCTTCTTTGCCAGTCTTCACTCGCCAGAATCGATTGACGAGTTCTTTGCCTGCTGACATGACGTCTTCTGGAAGTCCAGCCAGTATCGCGAGTGCAGTTTCCCCTGCACCGGGTACGACCTGAACCGTGAATTGAGTGCCCAGAAGCCAGCCGACTTCATC
>JANOZG010000913.1:0-8936 GCA_031429275.1 Planctomycetota bacterium | reverse complement strand
GAGTCGTCGAACTGGCACAAGATCACAAGAGCGATCAAAAGCGAGTTGATGCGAACAAAGCGGCAACGCGGCTGCGAGACGAAGCAAGGAAAGTCATTCGTGACTTTCATCAGAATCTATGCGAAATTCGCGTACTCGACCCCGCGTGCGGTTCCGGCAATTTCCTTTACGTTGCACTCGAACTTATGAAGAAGTTGGAAGCCGAAGTCATTCGAGCCATGCGAGACTTTGGGGATTCGGGAACAGTTCTTGTGACGATCGACCCTCACCAGTTCGTGGGCATCGAAGTGAACCCGCGAGCGGCGGCAATTGCGGATTTGGTGCTGTGGATTGGTTATCTGCAATGGCATATCCGCGCCCTTGGAAGAGAATCGATTTCCGAGCCGATCATTCGCAAGTTCGACAACATCGAATGCCGGGACGCTGTTCTGGCTTGGGATTCGATTGAACCGGTTGTCGATGAAGACGGCAATCCCGTCACTCGCTGGGACGGTCACACGACAAAGAAGCACGCAGTCACCCGCGAAGAAGTCCCCGACGATACAGCGCGTGTTCAAGAACTGCGTTACATCAACCCGAGAAAAGCCGAATGGCCACAAGCGGACTACATCGTTGGCAATCCTCCGTTTATTGGCGTACGCCGAATGCGGATTGCTTTGGGTGACGGGTATGTTGAAGCGATCCGTAAAGCCTTTGCAGAGTTGCCAGAGACGCTTGATTTCGTAATGTATTGGTGGCACTCCGCTGGCGAAATTTTGGCCGCCTCCGCCATCCAGAGATTTGGCTTTATTACGACAAACAGTATCACCCATTCGTTCAACCGAACAGTCGTACAGACACAGCTATCTCGCAGCACTCCCATCTCGCTTATTCTCGCGATTCCGGATCACCCTTGGGTCGATTCGTCCGACGGTGCCGACGTGCGAATTGCAATGACGGTGGCCAAAGCTGGACGGCACCACGGTCGTCTTTTACGCATTATGAATGAATCGAAAACTGATGATGGGGCTGAGCACGTGGTGACTTTTTCCGAATACAGTGGCGTTATCCATCACAATCTTAGCATTGGTGCAGATGTCACTTCAGTTCATCCGCTTCAGAGCAACGATAACATTTGCTTCATGGGTGTGACTTTGATCGGCGAGTTTCGTTTAACGCGAACCGAAGTTGTGGAATTGGGGTATGATCCTCAAGGCTTGCCGCCGGTTATTAGGCCGTACGTGAATGCAAAAGATCTTGCCCAAAAGAGCCAACAGAGGTTTGTTATTGATTTCTTTGGCCTGCAAGAAGAGACCGCTCGGATACATTATCCTGCACTGTTCCAACGCGCATTGAACCGAGTGAAACCGCTGCGGGATCAAAATGCCCGGGAGACATATCGGCGAAATTGGTGGATCTTTGGAGAACCACGTCCCGCGATGCGCGTCGCACTGGAAGGGCTCGATCGATTCCTCGTTGTTTCAGAGACCTCAAAATTCAAACCTTTCGTTTTTCTTGACGCATCGTTTAGCCCCGACCATAAATTGTATGTTGTCGCGTCGAACAATGCCTGGATACATGGTGTTTTGTCCTCGCGAGCGCACACTTGTTGGGCGATGGCTGCGGGGGACACTTGGGGGTGGGCAACGACCCAACTTGGACCAACGGCACCTGTTTTCGCCCTTTTCCCTTTCCGGCTGTATCCGAGCCCCTACACTCTCGGATTCGCGATGTCACCGAACAATTGGACGCACACCGCAAGCGGCAACAAAAATTGCATCCTGATCTGACCATGACCGGCATGTACAACGTTCTGGAAAAGCTGCGTTCCGGCGAAGAACTGACAGCAAAAGACAAACACATTCACGAGAAAGGACTTGTGAGCGTTCTCAAACAGATTCATGACGAACTGGATGCCGCCGTATTTGACGCCTACGGCTGGCCACATGATTTGACTGACGAAGAAATCCTCGAACGCCTGGTCGCACTCAACCACGAACGAGCCGAAGAAGAAAAACGCGGTCTGATTCGCTGGCTGCGTCCGGAATTCCAGAATCCAGCCGGTGGCAAAGCAGACGTGCAAACAGAACTGGAACTGGAAGGCGATTCCGACGACGAAGGCGATGCCACCGAAGAACAGCCAGCCAAGGGGAAAGGCACAAAGAAAAAGCCAGCCAAAGCGAAAGAGAAATCAAAGGCACCCGCCAAAGCTGCCTGGCCAAAGAAGCTACCCGAACAAGTCGCGACTGTTCGCCAGTCTCTTCAGGATCACAAAGGCCCAACAACTTCCGAAGCAATCGCCACCCGTTTCAAATCTGTCAAAGCCGACACGGTGGAAGAACTTCTCGACACCCTGGTCCTGATCGGCCAGGCTCGCCTGTTGCCCGACGGCAGATATGTTGCATAGACCATTTCATGAATGTGGCTTCCTCGTCCGTTCTGAAGAATAAACGCCGCTACTCTGTCGCGCGTTCCAATCCGGGTTTCAGCCGAACGAAGTAGCGTATATTTCAAACGGCGGTCAGATGTGGCACCCGGCACCACAATGAACTTCGGAACCTGCGAACGGAACCTTGTCGATTTTTTCCAACATGACAAGCCGCTACGTTCAATCACGCCTGCCGATGCAACGGCGTTCCGAAAGTGGCTCGAAGAAAATGAGGGACAGGCGGAAAACACACTTCGCAGACGCTGCAGGAGGGCTCGCCAGTTCTTCGCCGCTGCAATCAAGGCAAAGCTGATCGAAGAAAACCCGTTTGAAGGAATGTCCGTCACGGTCACGGGAAGCAAAGATAAGGAACGGTTCGTCACTGAGGTCGAATCACAGAAGATCCTGAAAGTTGCCCGGAAGCATTGTCTGCAAACGACAGACACACATTTCGAAAAATCAGTTCAGTCAGATTTGACCGGGGCGAGGGGCACAAGGCGTGCGAAATGGCGAAAAATAGCGAACTTCGAAAAAGCAAAACCCGCGAAAAACCTAGTGTTTTACGCGGGTCTGCGGGTGTCTTCGCTAATACAGTTACCCCGTAGGGACTCGAACCCCAACTGACAGTGCCAGAAACTGTTGTGCTACCAATTACACCACGGAGTAGTGATGGCTGCCAACTCGCGGAGAGCCGGTTGCCAAGCGGAATGTATCACTGCCGCCGAATTGTGTAAAGCGCTGGATTTTTATCCGGCTCCAGTGTTTCAGACACGGGATTTCGGCGATTCATAAATCGATTGGCAGTGCAAACTTCGACACCGACAAAACGCATCAGGTTCAGTCGCCCAATTGTCCCCGTTTTAACTGCGCGACAGGCTTCCAACGTGCCGTTCCAATCCTGGACCCTCCAGCTTTTCTGAGGTCGAGGCAGGCTGGAAGCCTGCCCCACCTTACGAAAGAAAAAATCGGCTGCGTAATCACTAAGCAGCGATGCGGAGAAAGTAACGATGAATGAAATGGAACTACTGAACGAGTCCACTAACTTTGTCTGCGAAACTAAAACTGTTCAGCCAAAAAATGCGGCAAATCGTAATGTCAAGATCGCTGAGTTCGAATCTGATACCAATTGGCACGGCCATTGCTTTTGATCGATGCCAGAGGTGAACTTCGGCGTGGTGGGACCCGGCGTTCGCGAAACTCTGCAGGGGTTTGCTAGGAGGGAAGGTCAGGAAACTCGCCTGTTCCTGCTCACATGGGTGCGTGGCCCGAGCGGGAAGCTCCTGCTGTGAATTACATCTCGGTGTGGTTCACAGTTGAAAAGGGGAAGGATTCGTCCTTCCCCTTTTCTTTTGGTGCTCTTCAGAACACGATCTTCAAAACACAGAATCACACGGCTTCATTTGCCATCTCTTCGAGAACCTCCGCGATCACCTGCAAACCTTCCATTAGTTCTTCGGACTTCACATTCAACGCAGGCAGAAGTCGAACAACGGTGTTGTTGGTTGCGTTAATCAGAACGCCGCGTTCCATGCACTTCGCGACGGCTGGCGTTGACGGGATACTGAGATCAATACCAATCATCATTCCGCAGACTCGAATTTCGCGGATGATGGGAAGTCGTTGCTGCAATGTTTCAAGGTGGGTACGAACGTCTTCTGATAATTGTTGAACGTGCTCCAAAATGCCTTCGCGTTCAATGGTTTCGCCGGTGGCCAGTCCGGCTGCCATAGCAAGTGAGTTACCGCCGAAAGTGCTGGCATGCATTCCTGGTCGAAGGTCAGCTGCAAATTCGTCACGACAGATCATGGCACCGCAGGCGACTCCAGCAGCCAAGCCTTTTGCCATCGTAATAACGTCGGGCTGCACGCCAGTTTGTTGATAGCCGTACCACGTGCCTGTTCTTCCCATGCCGGTCTGAACTTCATCGAAAATCAACAGCAATCCATGTTCGTCGCACAGGTCGCGAAGTCCCTGTAAAAACTCTGGATCGGGGATTCGCACACCGCCTTCGCCCTGAACAGGTTCGATCATGATGCCGCAGGTTTCGTTGTCGATGAGACTGCGAACACCTTCAAGGTCATTCATTTTGGAGTAGCGAAAGCCTGCCAGCATCGGGCCCAGGCCTTCATGGTATTTGGGCTGAGCTGTCGCGGTGAGTGCACCGAAGGTTCGACCGTGAAAACCGTGTTCGAAGGTGATGATGCGATAACGCCCCTTTGCGGAACCGTGCAGTCGAGCCAGCTTGATTGCGGCTTCGTTGGCTTCAGCGCCGCTGTTGCAGAAGAAGGCCTTGCCAAAGCTGCGAGTGCACAGGAATTCTGCGAAACGCCCCTGCTCCTCGGTGTACCACGTATTTGGAACGTGGATAAGTTTAGCCGCCTGCTGCTGAAGGGCTTTCACGACGGCTGGCGGGGAATAGCCCAGAATGTTACATCCCCAGCCAGGGAACAGGTCGAGATAACGTGTGCCGTCAGCGTCCCACACTTGTGAACCTTCGCCACGCACGAGTGCGACTGGATAGCGACGATAGTTCGGGATGACATATTCATCAAACGAGTCGATGATGGCCTGACTCTTCGACGTGGCGACCTGCGTCATTGAACGATCTCCGGAGCAATTAGTGCGAAGTGTGGTTGTTGCCGTTTGAGGATTCCCCAAAGTCCTGACAACACGCGTCAACTCCGGTGGATTCTAGTAGACACAACGAATCGTGCGAAGTTCAGCCGCCGTTTCTGCGAGAGTGCCACACAAGATTCCCGATGTCCGATATGCTTGTCACGTGCACACGATTGCAGGCCGACCCGAGCAAACACGTTGAACGCCGGAACGTCGTCCGCCAGTCAAATCCTGATCGGAATTCGACCGTGTCGCGACGCGTAAGTGAGGTTTTCGATATTCCGGCAACGGCGTCGGACCTGATCTGGCCCGTACCGTAGGGGCAACAGCATGGCGCATTCCGCGATGACTATGGAACCCTCAGTTTCAATATTTGACGGGACCCTCGTCTCGTTTTCTCTCATCCGGCATATAGAAATGGGAATCGCTTGTTTTCACGATAGAACCCTGAGACAATTTCAAGGCCAAAAACGGGCGGAATTTGTTGTGAATTTGCACTGCAAAGTCTTTATCTCTTCCCGAATGACGGCTCAGCAGGGGATTCACCCACCTGAGTTTCAACGCTGCAATTCGATCAATCATTACAAAACAAGAGACTCATCTTCACTGATTTGGCCGAAATTATGCTGAATTCGCTTCGAGCCCTGACTACTGCAGCGTCCCGGTCAAAGACCGCGGACACGACAATTATTGTCGTGAATGCTGCCGTCGCTTGCTCGCGATTGACAGCCAGTTCCTCAGCCAAATGTGTCAATTCGATTGCGAATTTGAAACGCGCGGCTGCGTCCAAACGGGTCATCCTGCCACTTTGCTGAACGTATCGAAATGATGTGTGTCAGCGAATCACGAGTGGCAAATTCGATGCGCACATACCGATTCCGACCGGTCGTCGGAAATGACAGGCGAGCGGCAGGGCGTTAGCCCACCGTGCATGGTAAATGGAAGACTCGGAGGGCTGACGCCCAGCCGCGCACCAAACACAGAACCAGACAAAGGATCACATCCATGGAAGATATTCGCGGCAATCAGTATCCAGCTCCCTTTCGACCATCGTACGGTGCGCCAGAAGCGAGCGGGTTGTACGATCCTCGCAATGAACACGATAACTGCGGAGTCGGTTTCGTAGCGCACATCAAGGGTGTAAGAAGTCGGCAAATCGTCGATGATGCCGACCGCATCCTGCGTCACATGGATCACCGTGGTGCGTGTGGCTGCGAATCCAATACAGGCGACGGTGCCGGAATGCTGACCGCTCTACCGCACGATTTCCTTGTGCGAGTTGCCAAAGAAGACATTAACATCAATCTGCCGGCCGCTGGCAGGTACGGTGCTGGTATTGTGTTCCTGCCACAGGACGAAACGCAGCGAGCGACCTGCAAAAAGACGGTTGAAGAGTTCATTAAGCAGCAAGGTCAGAAGCTTCTCGGCTGGCGAACTCTGACTGTTGATTACGACGGGGCTGATATCGGCAATGCAGCCCGTGCCTGTGCGCCGCACATGGAGATGCTGTTTGTTGGGGGCGCCGATGGTCTGGACAAAGACGCGTTGGAACGACAGCTGTTTATCATTCGAAAGCTGTCCAGTCACAAGCTTCGCAACAGCGACATGTCGCAGGCGCTGCTGTTCTATGTGTGTTCGCTTTCGACGAAGCTCATCATTTACAAAGGAATGTTGACGTCGCATCAGGTTGTGCCGTTCTTCAAGGATCTACAAGCGGCTGATTACGAAACTCACCTGGCGATGGTTCATTCTCGATTTGCCACGAACACATTCCCAAGCTGGGACCGCGCTCAACCGCTGCGATTCATGTCCCACAATGGCGAAATCAATACCGTGAAGGGCAACTCCAACTGGATGTTCGCTCGGCAGGGCATGATGAAGAGCGAACTCTTTGGGGCAGAAATCGAAAAGCTCTTTCCGATCGTAGAGCCACATACCTCGGATTCCGGATGTTTCGATAACGCGCTGGAAATGCTGTATCACTCCGGCCGTACGCTGCAGGAAGTCGTGATGATGATGGTGCCGGAAGCGTGGCAGAATCATCAGACAATGCCTGAACACAAACGCGCATTCTATGAGTACTACTCGGCGCTGCAGGAACCGTGGGACGGCCCGGCGTCGATCTCATTCACCGACGGTCACTACATCGGAGCGACGCTGGACCGCAACGGTCTGCGTCCAAGCCGATACTATGTCACCAAGGACGACAAAGTCGTGATGGCCAGCGAAGTCGGCGTGCTCGACATCGATCCCACAAACGTCGCCTATAAAGGCCGACTGCAACCCGGCCGCATGTTTCTGGTCGACTTCGAACAGGGGCGCATCATCGATGATGAAGAACTGAAGGCAGACGTTGCATCTCACAACCCGTATCAGCAATGGGTGCAGGAGCAGCGAATTCGGCTTGAAGAACTTCCAAAGAAGACGCCTCCGGAACGACTCACCGGCCAGGACTTATTGAATCGCATGCAGGCGTTTGGATACACATCCGAAACGATGAACTTCATGCTGTTGCCGCTGATCAAGGCCGATAAAGATCCAATCGGCTCGATGGGTAACGACGCTGCTCTGGCGTGTCTGAGCGATCAGCCTCGCATGCTGTACGACTATTTCCATCAGCTCTTCGCGCAGGTGACAAATCCGCCGATCGATTCGATTCGCGAAGAAGTCATCATGTCGCTGGAATGTTACATCGGGCCGGAAGGCAATTTGCTTGATACGAAGGCTGAAAGTTGCCATCGTCTGGCGATCCCGCATCCAATTCTGACGAACCATCAGATGGCAAATCTGAAGGGTGTCAATCATCGTGGCTGGAAGTGTCAGGTCATCGACATCACTTATCCGAAATCCGAAGGCGAAGCTGGTCTGCGTCCTGCGCTGGATCGAATGTGCCAGGAAGCTCGCAATGCGATTCGCAATGGCTTCAGTCTGATTGTGCTGTCAGACCGAAAGATCAGTGCGGATCGAGTGCCGGTAAGTTCTCTCATGGCGACCGGTGCGGTGCATCATCACCTTGTGCGCCATGAAGAGAGAACTCAAATTGGTCTGCTTGTTGAATCCGGTGAAGCTCGTGAAGTGCATCACTTCTGCCTGTTGATCGGTTTCGGTGCTGACGCGGTGAATCCGTATCTTGCATTGTATGCATTGCGACAGGCGCGTCTCGACGGCAAACTGACCGATGACTGGGACGACGATCGCATTGTCGCCGCCTACCGTTCCGGTGTTGCCAACGGCATGCTGAAAGTCATGGCGAAAATGGGAATCTCGACCCTGCAAAGTTACAAGGGCGCTCAGATTTTCGAAGCTCTGGGCCTTGCTGACGACGTTGTGAATCTGTGCTTTGCCGGAACATCCAGCCGCATCAAGGGTGTGAACTTCGACGTGCTGGCACAGGAAGCACTGATGCGACACCACATCGGCTTCCCTGAAAACCCAGACAGCATTTCGACGGAGCTGCCGAATTCCGGTTTGTACGCATGGCGTCGCCAGGGAGAAAAGCACGCATGGAATCCACACACAATCGGACGCATCCAGCAGGCTGCTCGCACGGGTGATAAAGCGGCGTACAAGGACTTTTCTAAACTCGTCAACGCCGAAACAACTCGTGCGTGCCATCTGCGAGGGTTGCTCAAATTCCGCGCGGGGAAGGCTGTGCCGTTGGCTGAAGTGGAATCTGCAGCTGAAATTGTGAAGAGATTCTGCACGGGTGCCATGAGCTACGGTTCTATCTCGGCCGAAGCGCATGAGACCATGGCGATTGCCATGAATCGCATGGGCGGCAAGAGCAATACCGGTGAAGGCGGTGAGCGTTACGATCGATTCACTCCGGATAGCAACGGTGATTCGCGACGGTCGGCGATCAAGCAGATCGCGTCAGGTCGATTCGGCGTGACGTCATGGTATTTGACGAACG
>JANOZG010000912.1:0-1663 GCA_031429275.1 Planctomycetota bacterium | reverse complement strand
GATATCTTTCTATCGGCGGTAATACTTGTTCTTAGCGCTGTTGGGCTCGCCTTCGCAATTTGGGCGTGGTCACCATGGATCGCGTCTGTGTCCGCTATGTTTGCGTTCTTCAGTTTGCTGCTGTTCGTCGGCGGTATACATGGGGTTAAAAAGTGGCTGCCTATCTGGTGTTTTTGCTGGATATTGATTCCCTTGCCATTTGGTATGGATGAGGATCTCATCGTCAGACTTCGGACTGTCACGACTCGGATGACAAGCGCTGTGCTTGACCAAATGGGGATTCTGCATCAGTCCTATGCGAATGTGATCGAACTGCCTGGCAAGCCATTGTTTATTGCAGATGCATGCAGTGGAATTCAGTCCTTATACGTGCTGATGGCCATGGCATTGTTTCTGGCCGTGTTCCAGCGTCGCTTGCTGCTTCACTCACTTCTCCTGCTTTGCAGTACGTTTGCCTTGGTTTTGGTCGAAAATATCACGAGGATTGTGACTGTAGCCGTCGCCCTGGGTTGGGGCAGGGATCTCAGTGCAGGAATGAGGCACACCGTACTTGGTGTCGTGCTGTTTTCTGTCTCAGCGATACTCATCATCACAACTGACCAATTACTGCTGTTCTTCTTGCCGGACACACCGTTTCAGTCTCTGCGCAAAATGATGGACTGGACACCAAAGCGTTCGAAAACAGATTCAAAATCGACGTCAGCTCGGCCTGTATCTGCTGTCATACTCACACGGTGGTTAGTCATCGCCGGTTGTTTTCCAATTCTTGCCATTGCTCAGTTAATAAGAATGCCGTCGAACGTGCCGACTTTCGCCGCGTTGTTTTCGGATGACTTTTCTCTTTCGAAATTAGGCGAAGACGCCATGCCCAAAGACCTTCAGGGCTTCACCAGGGAAACCTACGAAACAATTGATCGTGTGGTCGGCGATCCATTCGGGAAGTCCAGCCAAAGGTGGGTCTATCGGAAAGGCAATTTGACGGTGGGCATCTCGTTAGACTATCCCTATGATGGAGTCAAAGATTTGTGTGAGTGTTATTCACTCGTTGGTTGGGATATTTCAGAACAACAACTGCTCGACGAAAAAACACTTGCTGAGTCGCTCAGGATTTCGGATTCCGGGGGACCGGTGGCTCGTGCGGAGCTTTTTCGAGACCTGTTTGGGCAGGGACACCTGCTATTCAGCAGCTTTGACCTGGCAGGAAACTGCCGCGCTGTCATTAAGGAAATTGCTCGCGGAAATGTTGATCAACGTGCCGAGAATCGCCTCCTGACGTTTGGGAATCAGCAGGACAATTCGCAGGACGTCCAGCCACCCGCACTGCCGTACATTCAGGTTCATCTGCTTGCTCGAAGCTTTGACAAAATCACACCCGAAGTACAAAGTGAACTCTTGTCGCTGTTTATCGAAGCTCGCAGAATTCTTACTCCGACCGTTTTGAAAGCGAACACATCGCCACTTTCAGAAAACCAAACTAAGGAGAGCAACTAGATGTTTTCCTCAAACGGTCCGAGGCTTCAGCGGATACTTCGTCGATTCAGAATTGCTCTGGGTCAGTGGACATTCATTGCCTGGCACTTCGTTACTGCCCCTGTGCGATGGATCGCTCTGTCGTTGGGATTCATCTCTCAAATCAGTCTCGAGTGGTGGCGTTCGCGACGAT
>JANOZG010000911.1:0-2565 GCA_031429275.1 Planctomycetota bacterium | reverse complement strand
GGCCAGCCAATGGTGTTTCAATGAACCCGTTCAGGAGCTTGGTCCCGCAGGCGCCGACCCTATCACTGGTGGCGTGTGTGATCCTTGAAAGATGAGGGCGCCGGCCTGAACCCTCGGGGCATCCTTCGCTCTGTTCACTTCAGCACCGGCCACCCAACACGAATTTCTAATTGTGACGAAGCACTATGGTGTCGTCGCAGCGATTTCTTCCGGCGTTGTTGAAGGAGCCAAACCCTGACTGCGGGCGACAATATGCAGCAGCGACCTGTTATCCAGAAAAGGCTCAGTGCCGATTTCTGCAAAGATGACAGTGCCATTTCGATCGACAATGAAAGTGCCATGCTTCGCAAATTCTTCTTGCGTCTCAGTCTGAGGCTGATAAACGCCCCATGCCTGACCAGCAGCAGTATCGACATCCGCAAGTACCGGGAAATGAAATCGACCGTACTCCTGAAACTTCTCAGCGGTATGCGTTGACTCATCGGCGCTGATTGCCACAACGTCGGCATCCAGTTCACGGAAGTAGTGCAGGTCTTTGTCGATGGCAATCAATTGAGCCACGCAGTGACTACAACCATATCCCAGATAAAAGACGACGACCAATGGACGATCTTTAGCGAGTTCACGGAGCTTCTGTGACTTCCCTGAATCATCAGGCAGAGAAAAATCAGGTGCCTTTTGATTGAGCAGCGGATGGTCCTGTGACTTCGTCGGTGTGAATGCGGTCTCAGAGAGGATTTGGGCAAGTCCTTCTGTCAGTTGCTGCCCTTGAGCGGCCTTGAGATACGCTTCTGCATCTTTCCGCACGTTGCCTGTGGAAACCAATCCATAGCGAAGGCAAATCTGCCGACACTGCTCCATCAATCCGGCATCTTCGGCAACTGTCCCCAGCGGTCGCGAAACGTGATAGATCAGCATTGTCGCGTAGCCACAGGCAATGACGAACAGAAAACCAAGGAAGATTCGCGTTCCCCATTCACGCTCTTGCGGTTCGGCTACCCGGGCCCTGGTGTCAGTATTCTCAAGACTTGATGAATTGGAGTGTTCGACCTGATTTGACACGAATGCCTCCGTAGGCAGTTTTCAACAGGTGGGGCGGGATCTCGGAAGGAGTAATATGTGGGGTCTGGCTGATACTACCGCCAGACTCGATTAGACTCAGCGCGAAACTTGGCTTTTCTCGATGTTTGATATTTGTCCAGGATGCGCGAAAAACCGCCCCAGTCTTGTCTCAGAATCTGGAACGAAAATCGGCGAAGTTTATTGCGGTTTGAAGGCCGAAAATGCCAAATCGGGATGGATGAAGACGCCAAAAAAGAAAGCCTCTTGTCGAGGAAGCGCTTGCGGCGATCTTCGACAAAAGGCTTTTGAAAGAATCGAGAGTCGAAAGATCAGCCCTTGATGACCACAAATCGCGACACCTGACCATTTCGCACCAGCAGAAGGATTCCATCCTTCAGGTCGACGTCTTGCGTCGCGGCCTTGAAATCCTCAATCGATTTCACCGATTTGTTGCCAACTTTGCGAATCACCATGCCGTCTTCGAGTCCAGCGTTTGATGCAGGGCTACCAGGCTTAACGCCAACTACTAACAAGCCTGTTGAATTCTCAATTCCAAATTGTTCGGCGACATCGGGGTTGAGTTCGGATAGCTGAAGTCCAAGGCCGTCGTAGTCGGAGGACGCGGGTTCATCAACAGTTTGTGGTTCGGGCACCGCCAAACTGCGTGGCATCGTTCCCACACGAACGTCCAGCGTGAGTCGCTTTCCGTCTCGCATGACCACGACCTTGTGCGAATCTATTAAAGACGCTCGCTCAACGCGTCCCTGCAAATCTCCCGGTTTGCTGATCGGGACACCATCAAACTCTATAATCACGTCGCCGCTCTGCAGCCCGGACTTCTCTGCTGGAGTTCCGGGGCGGACTTCAGTGACCAACGCACCTTTCACAGTGTCGAGGCCGAGTTCTTTTGAAAGGGCGCTGTCGATAATTTGAATACCAACACCGAGGAACGCTCGTTGCACCGTACCATTCTTAATCAACTCATCGCCCACCCAACGTGCAAGATTCACGGGGACAGCAAAACCAATTCCTTGATATCCACCGCTGGTGCTTGAAATCGCGGTGTTGATTCCGACAACTTCTCCATCAAGGCTAACTAGTGGTCCACCGCTATTTCCAGGATTAATCGCCGCGTCGGTCTGAAGAAACTCTTCTCGATCCGCGATCCCCAAGCCGCGTGACTTCGCACTGATGATGCCTGCAGTGACAGTTTCATCCAGACCGAACGGAGCACCAACGGCAATGACCCAATCGCCGACATTTAAATGGTCGCTGTTTCCGATACTGGCTACCGGCAAGTCTGAGGCTGTTGGAATCCTTACGACTGCGATATCGGTCTTTGGATCCGTTTTCCATTCCGTGGCTTCAAACTGCCGTCCATCATGCAGCTTTATCTTCAATGTGTCAGCATCATTAACGACATGGCTATTCGTCAGAATAATGCCAGACGAATCGACAATCACGCCCGAACCCATTCCTGTTTTCTGGCTTCTGCCGTGAGAC
>JANOZG010000910.1:0-21629 GCA_031429275.1 Planctomycetota bacterium | reverse complement strand
GCGAGGATTCTAGTTTTGATGCCTGAACAAGGCGAGCGGCTGGGCGTCAGCCCTCCGAGTGTTTATGCAGGTTCCACGGAGGGCTGACGCCCAGCGCTCGCCCATCACTTTTTGGGTTCCACTAAGAAAATCTTATGACTTTCAATTTCGAAAAATCAAAAAGCTATCTTGTCTGTCCGAAATGCCACAGCGATCTTGTTCAGGATGGCGAATCGCTCGTCTGCACAAACCCGGAAGTACGGATGAAGTATCCGATTCTGGAAGAGATTCCAAGGCTTCTCGTGGAAGAAGCCGAAGAACTGACGCCCGAAGCCTGGGCTGCCGCCATGCAACGCGCTGGCCGCTGAAACTGCGAATGGTCGCGTTAAGTCCACTCACCGAACCGGAATCTGAAACGACTCCAGCAGTCCCGATTCGTGCAGCAACAGAAACTCATTCGGCGCATTCCCGGACATCAAGCTTGCGACTTCATCCGATCTGTTTTCGCGATCCAGTTCCGCAACCAGTTCGGCACGACCGGCGTTGAGGCGGTAGCATTCGATTCGGCGATTGAACGAGCAGGCAGCAATGACCAGACCATTGCCGGTGTAAACCAAACGCGGCGATGTCATGTCCTGCGCGAATGCGCATGAGTCGCCGGAGAGTGGCCAGACAGCCTGTGCGCCGTTTTGAAATGCAAAAGCCAAACGCGGTGTGCTGTTCACTGGCGAGGTCACCATGGATTGAGGCGTCTCGGGGAACTCGATGATACGGAGCGGCTCAGCCGTTTTCTGTTGGCCATTGCTGACGATTTCAAGATCATGGGAGTCGATTCTCCAGACGCTGCTGATGGCCTGAATGTAGGCTCGTGTCCCGTCATGGTGGAGGCGAAAGACAGCGTCTTCCGCCAAGTGTGGTTTGATATCGAGAAGAATCGACTGCCGCACAAGACTGTCCGCACCCATCGATTCCAGAACGAGTCGGCCCTTGGCATCGATGAACAAAGCCCAGATGATTCCTGTCGGTAATTGCATGAAATCCAGAAACAGATTGCACTGCGGCTTCAGGACGTCCACGAAACTCTTACCCTCCAATACCCGTTCGATGGCCCTCTTGTTCCAACTACTCGTTGCCGGAAACTGCTGCAGAAAGACACGATTCGGCGCGATGCCGTTAGCTCGTAGCTGGCATCGTTCGAAGGAAACTTCAGATGTGGATTGCAGCATCGTCCACTGACCTTCCACAATCCCGAACGTCGAGAGCTTCGACAGCCTGCACGACGCAACAATAGCGCGGTCATCATCGGCAGTTAACAGAAAACAATATCCCGCAGAGCAGAGACCAGTCTGCCAGCGGTATCCGGGCGGTATCGAAAGAGCTTTTAGGCTCTCTGTTCCCATTGACTTGATCTGGGCAATTCCTGATTTGCGAGCGCCACCGGCAGGTCGTCGCTTTTTATTTTCGCTGCGGACTTCATTTTCTTTTGTTTTCCGAGCCGCAAAGGCGAATCTTCGTGAGTCATCCTGAAGCAGTTCATCCGACCTGGAAAGTGACCGAATAGCCGCCAGCGCAGCCGAGTACTGATCACTATACGGACTCGACAATGCAGCGCTGGCATGTATCCATGTGTGTTGACGCGCGACGTCTCGAACTGCGTCATCGGGATAACTCGTGGCGGTTTCGCTGCAGACTTTCACCGCGTACTCGCGTTGATGAATCTGAACGGTACTGCCACCTGCCAATGTCTGCAGTGCATTCCTCGCCTGAACATGCTGGCCTCGGCGACCATGCAACTCCATCAACGCTCGGAAGCACTGTTCGGGGCGATCGCTGTGGGTCCAGCCATCTGCAAACAACGCCGCTGCCTGTTCGCTATCGTTGAGACGCTGATCGGCAAGCTCCCCAGCCCGAAGGAAATCTCGTCGTGATTCGCAGCTGCTGATTTCGTTCCGAAACATGAGTCTGGCTTCGTCCGGCTGATCCATCTTCTGCAGCAGTTCACCTGCATCGATCCACCGCTCGCGAGCGCGATAGATTGCCAGTGCTTCTTCCCAAAAACCACCGTTGCGGTAGCACTCTGCCGCCTTCATCCAATTGCGAAGGTGCTTTTCGTGCAGGATCGCCGCATCGTGAAACAGCCCGCCTGCTTCCAATGCGGTGGCAGCAGAATGCAGATCGTTCAGCAACGTGGCATAGATGTAGGCCGCTCGACGATGGTTGCCAAGTCGCATCTCGCGCTGCGCTAGATCGCGATATCGCTGGATAAGTTTTTGTTGGTACTCCCACGGAACATCCCACACATCGGCGCGGCCTGAACCATTCAAGTTGCGAATATTGAAGTCGGGCGTTCGTTCGCCCAGTCGTCCCGACTGCGGTGCCGCGCCGCGTGAGGCGTTGCCTCCAAATGGCAGAGCGTATCGCAGGCCCGCGTCCGGGTGTTTTTCAAGCAGATTCAACAACCGTTTGAGTTCATTTTCACGCTGCGACGATAGATTATTCAAGGCGTTTTGCAATCCTCGCGACGCGCCTCCCGCCGCCGATGCCATGCCGCCCAGAGCACTCATCGCCCATTGCGTAAGCCAGCCCGGTGACTTGTTTGAATCGGACGAATTGCCCTTCTGCGATCCCGGATTTTCAGGGCTCCCCAACACTTTCCGCGCGATCCAGCGCTTGATGTTGCGAAGCATGTCGTTCAGTTTCGGGTTCGCGACTTCATCAGGACTGCGAGGTGCGTCGTCGATATTGCCGGCCTCCTGTCCAATGTCGCCCTGTCCCTGCTGAATGATGTCCTGCAGATCCTGACTGGCCTGCGGAGTCAAACTTCGAATTCGATCATTCAGCGTTTCGGCGATTTGTGCGCCATCCCAACGGGTTTCGTTAACCTGAGGAGACGTGAGAAGATCGACGACTGATGGAGTTTTATCAAATGAAAATTCCATGAGTCCGGCGGATGGATGCCACACCAGGAGTTGATTCGTCGATGGCGGAAGCAGCGAACGCAGTTCCTTGTCGGTGACGTGCGGAGTGAATTCGGCATCGACGGGAAGGTAGAAACGATCGGCAATGCAGCGATAGCAAACTGGCAGCACTGGAACATCTGCTGCGTGGCGTGTGGCAAGTTCTTCTATCTCGTCCCGGTTTTGCGGGATACCACGACCGATGATCAGTACGCCCTCGGTCAAGTGACATGCATCGTTTCGAGGAATGACAAGAAAACGCAGACCTTCGGTACCGAGTCCCCAACGCGTCACCGTGTCCAGCCAGGTAACGGGTTCGTTGCCTGGAATCAGTATCCCGGCAACGCCGTGTTGCCTGTTTGAGTGGTATCGGATGTGAAGAGGAAGTTCCATGGGACAGATTCAATGAAGGGACGGATGGCCAGGTTCCATGCATTTGCCGGTGTGATACAATGAAGTCCGCTGGCAGCGGGATACTTGCCGATGTAATAATCATCTCCAAAGACGTCGCCGGATGACAGCCAACCTGACAGAGAACCGTCTCGCAGCACGAGCGTGACTTCCGGATGCGTGCTGTTGGCTGACTTCAGATGCAGCAACCCGCGTGAATCCAGCCACGCTTTGCTGCCGTTGGCCCATTCGGCCAGTTGAAGAGTGTAGCCGCTTAGTTCAATTCGCTTTTTGTTTTTTGTCGGCCGGATTTCACATGTCCCACCTGCGGTCTCGACGCTTCGTTTGATTTCTTCGGCGTATTTCTGCGGGCAGTTTTGCTTGAGAGTTACTGGCAGATTCTCAACAAGATCTTTCGCCTCTTTGAGCCCAATGCCGATCAAGCCCAGCACCGTTTTGATCACGCTGATTTTGTTCGATCCGTATCCGGTGAGCACAACGTCGACAATTGCGTCGTCGTCAAGCTCAGCGCCTGATCGGTCGCCAGCCTGCCGTGTCACAAGGACGGGGGCATGCGGTATGTTGGCATTCAAGGGCAGCTGATGAAACTCAACGAATTGTGGCGATGCTCCGGTACCGGGTTCAAGGCGAATTTCCCTGTCGCTGCTGTCGATTCTAATTTCATAGTGTTGCCCGTTGGCACCCATGAAAACGATTCTCTGATTGTCCGTCCCGATTCTGCGGAACTTGTGATGAGAAACTCGCGTACGAATGGTCTTTTGTGCTCGCTCAGATTCGATGGTATCCAGGCTCTCAGCAGCAACCAATGATGCCTCTTCAAGATCCACGATGGAATTCCGTTCGTCCTGATGTCCAATGACGACAAACCTGCCATCACTGGAAATATCACGAAATTCATGTAGTCGAGTGCCCGTCGCTAACAAATGATGCGTAATCATTTTGAATCGCTGAGGGTCGAGCGGATCTAACAGTTCGCCATCCTGATTCAATGAGATGTAACGACCATGTGATGTCTCGATTGTCTTAAGATGGCCCTGGTGAATTTCCGGAAGGCGCTGAAAGACCCAACTTGAATGTCCAGCTTCCCAATTGAGCACGCAAAATCCCTCGTCGCGGGTCAGCATGCATCGCCGCAAACGGAACTTCAAGTCGGCGCCGAGCGTACGCTCTCCCAGCCGTTCTCCGGTTTCCGGATCGACAGCAGTACAGACAGCTGCCCCGACCACATTGGCCCCAAACACCAGCAGTGCAGAGTTGGTCAGAAACACATCGGCCACGGTGCGAATAGGGAACAACTTTGCCGGCGTTACTGAAACTCTGCAATGCTGCGGCGGGTGGGTTGAATTTTCGGCGTTGCCGGGAGGTAAGCCATGGAGCGTCACAAGGCATTGAGGTTCTTCGCTATCGGAGCACACCAGTAGCTTGAACATCGTGTCGTTTCGCGCTATGAGAAAGACACCCTTGATACCTCCAGAAGCAAGGCCGGAAACCAATTCCCTGGCCCCTTGGTTCGGCCTGGTCCAATGCATCAATCGGCCGTCATCGGTTAATGCAATCGCCGTATCGCCCCAAGTCCAGAGCTGACCGACTCGCAATTGATGCGACAGCAACAATGGAAAACTGTTCAAATGATATATCGCGGGAAGACCATCCGGTACGTTCTTCCGATGCACGCTTTCTGCCGTCCGTGGACTCAGAATCTCGGTCAGCGGCAGTTTTAGTTGCTTGCGGATGGAAGTGCCCTGACGCGTTCGTTGACGCACTTCCAATCGTCCATCGCGTTCCACGATGATCAGCCAGAAATCGCTGGTCGAGGTTTTGTCCAGAGCACGTCGAAATGCATCATTTGCCAGTACATCGCTGGTGGTGATGATGACGGGTTCTGCGGATTCAGATTCATCGCCCATCATCTGCACAAATGAATTCAGCGCGCCGCCAGGATGTTCGGTTGGTTCTAAAGCGGCCAGTTGTTCCGTCAGACCGTCACGAGTCGTCAGTATCGACGGAATCGCAGCGTCTGCGGACGATCGAAAACATTCAATGCGAGTGAGTTTGTCGCTGGAAGCATGCAACGCCAGTGCTGCTGCTGTTGCAAAGAGTCGTGGAATTCCCCACATGGGCAGACTTAAATCAATCAGCACCGCGCGGGTTCGAGCCAAGGGTGATGGTGGAGATTCGCGGCGCAGGTACAGCGCTTCATTCAATGCAAGCCGCACCGAGAGTGTCAGGTCGTCGTGGGCGAGTTCGCTCAGAAGCAATTGATCAAGGTGGCCGCGATTTGAAATGTCGGACACGCCACCGATCTGCAATTCATCGGGTTCCGACAACGTGCGCGGCAGTGAAATGGCGGCGATAAGCTGCCTGGCCAGTCGAGCAAAGCCGCTCAGTTCATGGTCGTCGGAAAGCTGTTCGAGTAACCGTCGCGTCTGAGCACGCTGATCCAACAGTGGCTCTTCCGGTGCTTCGACAATGTCCACGATACCTGTCTTCAGCAACTGCTCAAGCTCAGCGAGAGATTCAAAGGGCATCCCTGCGGCCAGACTATTCGCAATGCGGATCAACCGCAGGATTCGATGAACGGCCGTACCGATCAAGTCATTTGATTCTGCGGACTGCATTGATTGAAAAACACTCTCGGGCAGCAGCAGTTTCAATTCAAATGCCAGATCCCTCGCTCCCACAAATTCCGCTGGTAAGCCAGCTCGGTAGACTTCTGTTAACTCGTCCTGGGCTGCACTGCCATAGCCGCTGGAAAAATCACGAAACACGACCGCCAACAATTCGGCTCGCTGGGAGATTGAAGGCGAATGCTGTTCAACGTACCTGGTCAGCAGCGTCAATTTGCGGAGAGAATCTGGCCAAACCGCGAGGACATCTTCACGCGAATCGACAATTCGACGAACTCCCGTGTTCTTCGAGAATCGCAGCGACGAAACGGCATTTGTGAGTTGTGCGGCAACGTCTGGCCATGACGTCCGCAGCGTTCCCAGCGCGAGAGCAATACTCGAAAGGTCCGGCAGATTCTGTTCCGCCAGCCGATCCAGAATTGCGGTGATTTCTTCATGGAACGCGATTGTTGTCCCGTTGCACCAGCACAGTTCACGACCGTGATCCGACCACATGAAGTAGGTGGATAACTCGCTGCGAAAATATTTGAGAGCTGCGGTCATTTTGTTCTTGTTGATGTTAAAAACAGGGCGATCTCAATACGAGGGATATTCTATTCGTCAAGGTCGGAAGTAGATCGCTCGCCATTCGCTGTCGTCCCTGCCGGGACTCTGATATCGCTGTCGCCTGCTTCCGTCGGCTATCGCCGACGGCAGATCGCCGTCGTCCCTGCCGGGACTGAGTCGCAAGAGATCACCCACAATCCCACAATCTTCAGTCGTCGATGAATCTTTCGTCATATTCTACTCCGTGAACATTCAGCATTCGCAGATACTCAGTTCGCGAATCTTCGGTGCTGTGATGTTGCTCCTGGTTGTCGATGTATTCGATTAAACGATCCTTGCGAAATGCACTCACCGTGAAGACGCCGTAGCCGTCCTGCCACCCGAATTTGTTAAGCGACGTTGTCGTCTCATTGAAATGTTTGGATGTTCCCGCTTTCAGCTCGCGCATGAAATCCGCGATACAGTGGGTAGTCTTTAACTTTGCCAACAAATGAACATGATCAAGCCAGCCTCCGACGCGAATCGAGATACCGCCGAGTTTACGAACTGTGCCTCCGATGTAATCAAAAATCACAGGCTGGTGTTTCGGCTCAATCCATCGACGGCGATTCTTCGTGCTGAACACAAAGTGATACAAGAGCATATGGTGGGTCGTTGACATGGAATTCCCTTGTTTCTTGTTCGAGTTTGCGATTCAGTCCCGGCAGGGACGACAGCTCATTGCCGGTGACGATAGTCACCGGTCAAGCACCAAATAGAATTGTGATTCAGTCCCAGCAGGGACGGCAGCAAGTTCAGCAAAAACCTAAATCGTAAGTCACCTCAAGCTCCACTCGTCGTACGGACGTTCGCTCTTGTTAAAGGAATCAGGTCGGAGGCTTCAACCACATCGATTGAATTCTCCTTGATGTTCCAGATCCAAAGCGATTGAGGTCCCGCGCTTCTTTCATGCAGTTTGCGAATTGAGGCTTCCAGGGTGGCGACATCAACGGCGGGGGTCCAGCGGTATCCCAGAGGCACGGCCACTCGGCCAGCCAACCAGAAGCGTTCTCCCTCAAGAGGCGGCAACGGATTTCCCTGAATGACGACACGGGCGACACGATTTGAGTTCAGTGATCCATGAACGGCGGCATCCTTCGACACTGCAAACCGACAGCAGTGCAATCGAATCTCCGGAGCGTTGGTTGCCCAGCTTGAAAAGGACTTCCAGTCTGTAACCATGACTGCTTCCTGCTGCACGTCCGTCGATCGCTCAGGCAGCAGCGTGACGCGCGGGAGTTGCACGGATGTCAATCGGGCCGCAGGCAACACAGGCTGCAGGAATTCGGCAAGTTGCTGCCATTTCAACTCCGGCAGACGTTCTGTCGGAACCGCGTTACCAAAAACAGTCAGTCGGCCATCTTCTGCATATTGAAAGACCGGGCCATCAGCGATCGGTGCCAGGGTTCTCTGCAATGCAGAATCCAGCCCTGCGCCGCAAAGCCACACCACGTCTCCACTGACGGCCGCTTTGACGCCGGGCCATGCACGCAATTCACAAGCGCGTTGCAGATTTTGCACTGACAGTCGGATGGCCCAATGATCACTCATGTTTGACTCGCTGCAGCATCTTTTGAATGCGATCCTTTAGAAACTCCCTGGATTCCGACTGCTTCACCCACTCAACGCGTGCTAACAACAGACTCAATCGATCGCGCAGCCATGACGTCTGATTGGAATCCTTTTCAGCGGCAGACAATTGCGATTCAATTTGGTCCAGATCCTTCGACAAATGTTCGGGATTTGGAGCATCAGCTCCGGCAGATCGAGGATGCGTCGTGGTTTGAACATCCGCGTTGTCAGCTCCTCCGAATCCAGGCCCTTTCACACGAATGGCATCGTCCACGATCTTTGCCAGCACTTCGACTTGTTCCATCGTATCCCAAATGTACCGCAGCACCCACAGGTCAGACGGATGAACAATCATTCGACCACACATCAAAGCACTGGCCGCAGTCAGGCGTTGCAGCCGAACCGCTCGACGGTCGGAAATATCGATACCCGCATGTCGCATTCGATTGATCAGTGCGACATACTGTGTGCGAATCGTCGAAACATCTACAGCTGGAATGCAGCGTTGTAACCGTCGCAGGTTATCAATCGAGACTGTGGCTGCTGCGACCTCCTGCTGAGCTTCTGCATGTTGCAGTTTCCATCCCGCTTCCAGCACGCTTGTCAGCATTTCTGAAGGAACGTTGTCGGAGCGAACTCGCAGCAGGAATCTGTCGAACAACGCGGCCAGCGCTTCATCTTCGGGCAAACGATTGCTCGCGCCGACGGTCAGGACAAACCCCAATCGTCGAGTCTCACGGCCTCGCCGAAACACTTTCTCATTCAAAGCCATCAGCAGACTGTTCAGAATCGCGCTGTTTGCATTGAGAAGCTCGTCGAGGAAAATGACGTCGGCTTCCGGCAGCATACCCTCGGTGTTCGTCAGCAGCTCGCCATCACGCAATCGACGAATGTCGAACGGTCCGAACAATTCCGACGGCTCCGTGAATCGCGTCAGCAAATAGTCAAAGACACGCCCGTCCAGCCGCGAGGCCAGCGATCTTACAATCGCGCTCTTTGCTGTGCCCGGCGGTCCAAGCAGGAACAGATTTTCGCCGGCGACAAGACAAATGCCCAGCAAGTCGATGACTTCGTCCTTGCCGACATATTCGCTTTTTAGAGTTGCCAGAAGTCCGGACTGCAATTGCTGAGCAATTTGAATTCCGGATTCCAGTTCTGAAGTTGCATGCATGTTGAATTAGCCAAGGCTGGAAAATTCTGAAGCGAAATGCGGGGCAAGATGCGGGAACGGTCCAATCGTGGCGGCTACCGCGTCGCGCACGAGAGGTATGTTTAATCGAGACTTGTCTTTTCGGGAAATGATCCGATCAATGTACATTCTCCACAGCGACGGATGTTCAAACGCACGTGGAACCGATGCTGGCTCGCAGCCCGGCATCCCAACGCTGGACAAAGGCCACTGCCGCCCCAGCGTTCGCAATGCATTGAGCAACGGATCTGATTCCGAAACTCTTGCCGCCCGCTCAGCGACCTGCGGAAGAAAACGGAACAGCAGATCGACACTATAATGCAAACAAGGATCATCATTTAGATGAAGACCCGTCCCGTGAATGGACTGTTCGAACTGTTCGAGTTCTATGTGTCGATAAACCACCGCTCGACAGGCAGACTCCAGAATCTTCGCGGCTATTAAAGCCTGAGCGACATCGAACGCAGGCGGTTCCAACGCTTGTTGCATTCTCCATATCAGTTCATAGCGGCGAATGGTCGCTTCGATCGTTCGGGTATCTGGAGACTCGCTCGGACTCGCGGCGATCTCAAGTTCGCCAACTTCAAAGAGCGATTCAAGAAATGAATTCGTCATGATAGGTTATCTAAATCGTGCTGGCTGTTAGACCCGATAAAAGATCATCCCGAGTAAAAACGGAAAAAGCAGCATTGGGATGATAGTTCCGGCAACCATAATCCATCTGAGTCGCCAGGCTTGTGATGAAGACGCGGTCAGTTCGTTGCGGCTGATTCGGGATAATGTCTGCACTCCGTGGAACAATGTGTAGATCGCCAGCGGTGGAAAAACGCACGACAGTATCAACGATCGAAACGCACGACGAATCTCGGTCTCGACCTCGGTTCCCGGTGCTGCCGTTACGACTGTGCCAGAAATGGGCGGAGCATACGGGTTCGCTTCAACTTCGGGCAGGATGTGAATTGGATCTTCATCTGTGGGCAACGATTGAGCCAGGTTCTCGGGAACGAACTCCTGATCAAGTTCAAGCGACCAGGCTTTGCCACATGACCAGCAGGAATCGAATTCGCTGCCGTTCACTTCACCGCAGCCGGAACACACCCAATCTGAGCGGTGGTTTTCAGATCGATTCTTAGCGTGCTCCGCAAGAATCTTTTGCGCCTCAGCGACCTTTTGGCGAGGCACGACGAGTTCCACTTTCTGCACAGCCAATCCGTACCAATTCAGTGTGTCGCCGACATTATCGCCCGTGACCTCCGCTGCGATACCATATGACTCCAGTGTCGCCAGATCCAGTGCGGCCTCCATGCCACTTTTATACAATCGAATGGCGACCGGATCGTCGCCAGTCAAGGAACTCTGCCCTGCGCTCTTCGAATTCGGTGATGACATTGGTTATCCTTGGTTCGACGTTTTGTCATTTTTCGAACTTGAATTGACAGGGATTCGGTCTTCACAAAAGCAGCTTCCTGCGGGTAGTCTTTGGGTAATCACAGACCAAACCATCCCCGAACAAGGAAGCTCCGATGATCAAGCTACCCGCTGCGATGAAAAGAGTCACGATTGCGTTCGCCTGAACGCTTCGTCAGCTTTTCAAATGAAAGTAGCAATGAATGTGAGGCTGGCCGCGGAAGTACCAGACAAATTCCGGACCTTCGATCTGCCACGTGTCCCAGACTTTGTCTGAGCCGGTGTCATACTTGTCGGCAAACCACGAGACCTGAAGCTGATCCACAAGTTTGCGTTGCTCGATCGACTGAATGGTGGCATTCACATCGTCTTCGCGAAACATCTTCAACATACGTTTCATCGTATCAACCATGAGGCTCTTTTGATCGGCACTCAGCGTCGAACAATCCAGGCCCTGAACCTGAGACGGTTTCTGAATCACGGCGTCAGGCCGCTCGCTGCGAGGCTCTGCGGAGACCAGTCCTTTGGACTGCTGTTCGGCGGTCAGCCCCTGCACGAACTCATTGAAGATTCGGCCCTGATACCAGTATGGGTTGCCGGGATGATCAGGCGCTTCATTGAAGTTGTCCTGCATGCTCTCTTCGGAGTGAGGATAATGCCCATAAAAGATCGGAGCTCCGCCAAACCCCATGCCTTGATCTGAATGAGCATTACACCGCCGGGTTACATGGTGTCCGGTAAAGATGAACTCAAAGTCTTTGTCGTCTGGTGTCCCGAAAAAGCCAGCGGCCGGGGCGTTCTTGAGCTGCCCATATTGGTCAATTTTGACCTGCTTTTTGACATCTTCGATGTATTCGGAACTATGCAGAGAATCAAAGATCGTCCGAATCAACTCCTGCTGATGGCTGTCAAAGGTGGATGGGATGCGATAATCGGGTTGGATATACCACCAGTTGCTGACATACTGACGCCTCGGATGATCTGCCGGCAGACACACTTTCTGCCGCTGTTCATCATTCAGACTTTTATAAAGCTGCATAGCCAGCGAATCTGATTTTGCATCGTCCGCAAGCAGCACCGGAGTCCGTGGCGACCATTGAGTCATTGCAATCGCAGCAGCGGAAACACCTGCCCTCGCAAGAAAACCTCGGCGACTTAGTTGGTTCATGTTGTCTCCCCTGCTTGTACGATTCGCTCGTTAGCTCAGAATCCACAGGCCAGCATCGTAGTGTTGAGTTATCGTGGAATCCAACGACACGGCAGGAATCACGGATTCTCCTGTGATTTTGTAGCTTGGGCATTCTTGCCCGAGAACTTTGGTATCGATGCCAAGTGACGGGCAAGAATGCCCATCCTACTGAACGTCAGTGTCGTCACTGAAGTCCCAGCCCATTTCCTGCCAGGATGGATCGATCCAGCGGATGTATTGTTCTGGCGGAAGCCGAGCCCGCGTTCCGTTGCGGCCGATGTACTGAATGACTTTGTCTAAGTGCTGGCAATCGCGGATGATTCGATCGTAACTCTCCTGTTCCCAAAGACTGCCAGAGGTTTGATTTTTAACATTAATAACCCGCGACACATAGCCTTTGATCAATTTCAATGTCTGTTCCAGCGAAAACCCCTTATGCGGCTTCATGATTGCATGGGCATGATTGGGCATCACAGTGAGGCAGGAAACAAAACATCTCGTCGTCTGATAGTGAGTCAATGCGGTTCGCAGCAACTCCGCATTTTCGATTTCGCGGAATGGACAGGCACCATATCCCTGATCCAAACAGGCTTCGGACTTCTGCGTCAATGTTCGAGAGTAGTCCTCCCATTGCTTTTCATACCGTGGATGCGGGCACTTCAATTCCCAGTCGTGCCGAAGTCGCTTCAACTCTTCGAGCACATCTGGTGGCAGTGCGTCATTGAGGCGAAAGGTCACGAAATACGTCGCTCCATCCTGCCGCCAATGGGGCAAATGTCGACTGTAGAACGTGATTGGGAGGTCTGAACGCAGCCCCTGGAAGCCAGCAGGTGGTTCACGCTCGAAGGCGTGCGCTACAATATTCATAAGTGCTACACCCATGGAGGATGGGCATTCCTGCCCGTCGGTGTGCTATGGGAACGATGTTGCGGAAATCACTCGGACAAAAATGTCCAAGCTACAAATGCATGCGGCTGCCTTCTTGCGAGTCACGGCTGCAGATCACTCAGCATTGCCCTCTGCTGCAGGACCACGCCGCCTTTTTCGTCGCAGACTTGAAGGCGAATTATGGGTGGCTCAGCGTTCCAGTCGATGAGGATGTTGCCGTAGTTGGTGTCGAAGAAGGTCAGGCCCACTCGATAAGGATTGATCTCATTCGCGAAGCGGACACCGGCCTTGGTCATGTTGCCACTGGGGGCATTCAAACTGCTGCTGGTGACTTCGTACAGCGGATACCCGATACCTGAAGAATCATCAGCTTTCAACTCGGCCAGTTCGGCGAGATGTCGGTCACCGCTGATCATGACGATGCCGCCAGCTTTTGAATCGCGTAGAACTTTGAAGAGTCGCTCGCGTTCTTTCGGGAAGTTGCCCCACATTTCCCAGCCGTGCTGGTTGGACAGAACTTGATAGCTGGAACAGATTACTCGCACTTCGGCCGGGACTGTCAGTTGCTCCTTAAGCCATTTCCATTGGGCTTCTCCCAGCACCGTGGCATCGTCATCGGTATTGGGCGAATAGCGACCTCGATATCCATCCCCCGGTTCTCTTCCGTCGAATCCCTTCTTCAACGGACTGCGGAAGTAACGAGCATCCAACAGGATCACCTGGACTCGCTTGCCTTGGGGTCCGTAAACATGGGACCAATAAATGCCGTCCTGTGTGCGGCGAGGATCGTCTTTTGCGACGCCCAGAAAATCAAGGAACACCTGCTGCGACTCTTCTCGCATTTCAAACTCGGCCCCGGAATCATCTTTGCCATAGTCATGGTCATCCCAGGTTGCCACCACAGGGCACAGTGATTTCAGCTTGATGAACCCCGGCTGCTGGTTGAGCTGTTCATACTTCGCCTGTAGAACATTCATGTCCGGACTGTCGCCGTAAATGTTGTCGCCCAGAAAGATAAACAGCTCCGGCTTCCCGGCGACCACCGCGTCCCAGATCGGCTGTGGTTTGTCCTGCTTGGCGCAGGAACCAAACGAGATCCTGGATAGAGGCTCTTCGGCAGCGACGGTGTTGAGCAGCAAAGGCTGATGTGGAGCGAAGCCCGGCAGACCCTCAACCGAGGCTATCGCAACGATCGTCATCAAAACCAGTTTGCCGAGAACTTTCATGGGAGGCTTCTTTCCTGGATTTCTTCGAAGGCCGGTCACAAGTGCGTTCCATTCTGTGAAGATTGCGTCCATCCTGAAAGGATTTCGGCCTGACATTTCGCACAAGGGTGGATAAAACGGGACGGGCTCGTCGGTCACTGTTGTTTGTGAAACACACGTTGATGCTCATACCAACGTGGTGACAGATCAATAAAACGCGGTTGCCAGGCGTTTGCGGAAATCTGCAGCCAGCCGTGATTTGGAGCCCATCACCTGCAGCAGCCCGACCATGACTTCTTTCGCACGCACGCCAACGCCATCGCGGTTCTTTATGACAAGTTCCAGACAGAGTTCGCAGGCTTCTTCAAAGCGACTGTCAGCCCCATAGGCTTCGGCCAGCTTGAGCTTCAGCGTCAAATCGTCCGGATTGGCTTCCAGTGCCTTCTTCGCTTCAACAACACCGCCGGATTCTTCCACCTGACTGCGCATCTCCAGTTGCGTGACCAGTGTCTGCGCTTCGGGTTCCAGGTAGCCCCGCTTATTCAGCTCGTCAATGATCTCACGGCATTCCTGATCGCGATTCAGCTCCAGCAAAACTCGAGCGTGATTGATGCGAAACTGGGCGATCTCCGGTTCCAGTTCGCTGGCCTTGCGATAGCAGGCTTCGGCGAGTTCCGGTGATCCATCGGCTTCGTGCTGCTGGCCCTGATCGAAGGCTTCAGCCGCTGGGGATGGCATGAATGACTTCAACCACGCGCGAAGTTCAGGCTCCGGCTTCACGCCAGCGAAATGACTCACCGGCTGGCCATCCAGCATGGCAACGACGAACGGAATCGATTGCACGCCGAATGCCTGAGCGATCTCAGGATTCTGATCGACGTTCACTTTGACAAGGCAGAACGCGCCGTTGGCTTCGGTCGTCAGCTTTTCCAAAATCGGAATCAGCTGCTTGCAGGGACCACACCAATCAGCCCAAAAGTCCACGACCACAGGTCGCTCAGAAGATTGCTGGATGACATCCTTCTGAAATGTCTCCATGGTCGTGTTGATAATGGACGGCGCGTCGGGCATGTTGAAAGCTTTGAAAATGCTGAGGAAATGAGGATCACTGAATGATACTCATCTCCCCTGCAGCCTTCAATCACGCAGCGCGGGCCGGTTGTGGCTTTGTGCCGGCGATTCTCGCTTCCATAGCCAGAATCTCCTGGCTCATTGCAATGTAGTCCGCAGCACCGGGACAAGTCGGAGCATAATCGATGATTGACTGCCCAAAACTTGGTGCTTCCGCCAGCTTGATGTTGCGACGAATACGCGTCTTGAAGATCTGAGCCGAAGCCCATGGAGTATCGCCGTCGCTGCTGTGCAGAAACTGTTTAAGGTCTTCGGTCACGTCTGCAGCCAGTCGGGTTCCCGATTCGTACAGGCACATCAGAATACCGGTGACCCGCAGATCCCGATTCAGGCGTCTTGTGACGAGTGCTGTGGTTTCGAACAACTTCGAAAGGCCCTGCAGAGCGAAAAAGTGCGGCTGCAGCGGGATGAAAACTTCACTGGCGGTTGTGAGCGCGTTAATAGTCAGAATTCCCAATGACGGCGGGCAATCCATGACGACGTAGTCGAATCGATTCTGTTCTTTCCAGTGCTGCATGGCGTTTCGCAGGTAGAATTCGCGACCGGAAACTCCGGCGAGTTCCACTTCGGTCGCAGCCAGGTCAATGTTTGCAGGGATCAGTGACAGGTTTTCACCGACCAGCTGGCGTGTTTCATCCAGCATTGCCTGTTGGCTAAAGACATCATACACGGTAGGCATATCGGGGCCTGCTTCAACGCCAACGTGAAACGATGCATGGCCCTGCGGATCAAGATCCATCAGGCAAACGCGGCGGCCTTCGCGGGCCAACGCTGCTGCGAGGTTGACGCTGGATGTTGTCTTGCCGACACCACCTTTTTGATTCATGACTGCAATCGTACGCATGACCGAACTTCCTGTTTCAAACCGCGGATCTGGCTGTGAGTTCCCGAGATCTGTGTCGGGGGCGCGATCTTAAACATTTCGGTTCTGTCGCTGACAGGGCGTTTGGTTGAAAAACTCGCCTTCGACCGGCGACTACGGCGGACGACACGTAATCGCGAAGCCTACGCGCAGACATCGCCGCTCGCCTGAACCCGGTCCGGCGATTTTTGCTGAAATTCCATTTGGCGGCGGATCTCTGTCCAGCCCGCGCAACCTCAGCCGACTGGGGGTGGTTCTACGGCGGAACGACACTTATCGGACTCTCAAAAAAGGCCAGAAAACGGGATAGAGTTTACTTTTGACGGGGCCGTGATACCGTTTCCCAGGAAACTCATGCCCCACACTCGCGCAGTCAGCAGATAGGACCACTACAATGGTTCCAGCAGTTCATTTTCGGATTTCAGTCGGCTGACTTCGAATGGTTTCCTTTCGACTTCTATTCGTTTGAGGCCCATGTTCGAGGCTGCTGCAGTCTCCAACGGCCTTTTTGCTACCCAGGGATATAGTGACATGTCATCGGCAAGTTTGAATCTGGATGGAAAATCGTACGAGTTGCCGGTCATTCGGGGCACGGAAAACGAAACAGCGGTTGATATCACGAAGCTGCTGGCCCAGTCCGGTGCGATCACGATGGACCCTGGCTTCAACAGCACAGGAGCCTGTCAGAGTTCCATCACTTACATTGATGGTGACAAAGGTATTCTGCGATATCGCGGATATCCGATCGAACAGCTTGCGGAGCGATCGGATTTTGTCGAGACCTCATACTTGCTCCTTTACGGCGAACTACCGAATGCTCAACAGCTGAAGGCGTTTCGTGCCCAGCTGACATATCACAGCATGATCCACGAAGACATGAAGAAGTTCTTCGAAGGATTTCCTCCGAATGCCCATCCGATGGCGATTCTGTCGGCCATGGTCGCGTCGCTGTCGACTTATTATCCGGGTACAGAAGACGACCATTCGGACGTGAACATCGTACGCCTGATTGCCAAAGTTCGCACGATTGCAGCGTACGCCTACAAGAAGTCGATTGGCCAGCCAACGATTTACCCTCGAAACGATTTGGCTTACTGCGCGAACTTCCTGAACATGATGTTTGCCGTACCTGCCGAAGAATACAAAATCAGTCCGGTTCTGGTGAAGGCGTTGAACCTGCTGTTGATTCTGCATGCCGATCACGAGCAGAACTGCAGCACATCGACGGTGAGAATCGTTGCCAGCAGCCGAGCAAATATCTTTGCCTCGATCTCTGCTGGCATCTGTGCTCTGTGGGGACCGCTGCACGGCGGAGCCAATCAGGCAGTGCTTGAAATGCTGCAGATGATTCACGAAGACGGGGACGACTACCAGAAGTATGTGAAGAAAGCGAAAGAGAAAGACAGCGGTTTCCGGCTGATGGGCTTTGGGCATCGGGTCTACAAAAACTTCGACCCTCGCGCGACCATTCTGCGAAAGATGGCCGGACAGGTTCTGGAAGAAATGGGTATCTCCGATCCATTACTTGATATCGCTCGAAACCTTGAAAAAGTGGCGTTGGAAGACGAATACTTCGTCAGCCGCAAGCTTTATCCGAACGTCGATTTCTACAGCGGTATCCTGTACCGTGCCATGGGAATTCCGACCAATATGTTCACTGTGATGTTTGCCATCGGACGCTTGCCAGGCTGGCTGGCGCACTGGCGTGAACAACGCGACGAGGAAACCAGTCGCATCTACAGGCCGCGTCAGATTTATACGGGTGCTACAGTCCGCGATTACGTTCCGATGGATGGCCGCAAATAGTTCCGTTTTCGTATTGCATTACAATCATTTAAGTCTGGGATTCTCTATATGCCGCTCAAAGTCGGCGTCAACGGTGCTGGTGGACGAATGGGGCAACGCATCGTAGCCCTGACCATGAAGGATCCGGAACTGTCGCTGGCCGCCGCGCTGGAATGGTCGGGCAGCCCGATGCTAGGCCGCGATGCTGGTGATTTGGCTGGTGCAGGCCACGCTGGCGTATCGATCATGTCCGCTCTGGATCAGCACTTGGATGTGATCATCGATTTCTCCACACCAGAAGGTTTGAAATCTGTTCTGGCACTTTGTGAAAGTCGACGCATTCCGCTCGTGGTCGCCACAACAGGAATCACGGCTGAACTCCGCGAAGCAGTCCTGTCTGCAGCACAAACGACTCCGATCGTCATGTCACCCAGCATGAGCGTCGCGGTGAATCTGGTGATGAAACTGGTCTCCGAGGCTGCTCGCGTGCTGAAAAACAATACCGATGGTGTGGATGTCGAAATCATCGAGCGACATCACCGGTTTAAGGAAGATGCACCCAGCGGGACAGCTTTGCAGTTTGGCCGAATTGTCGCCGAACAAATGGGTCAGGAAAATCATGTCCACGGCCGTGATGGTCGCGTTGGTCAGCGTCCGCTCAACGAAATCGGCTATCATGCGGTGCGCACTGGCGACAACGTAGGTGAACATACTATCGTGTTTGGTATGATGGGTGAGACGATTGATATGACTGTTCGCGGCCATACCCGCGACAGTTATGCATACGGCGCCCTTGCTGCGGCGAAATATATCGTCGCGCAAGGTGCTGGCATGTATTCCATGGCTGACGTACTCGGGCTGTAGTCCACAACGCTGCTGTTTAATCTGCAACTTTCGTCAAGGTCCAATTTTCAATGGCCAGCGTTACACTGACGGTTCTCGAGGGCCTTGAGCGAGGTCGCGTTTTTCGCAATCTCCATACGCCGATTACGATCGGTCGCGAAGAGGTGAATAGTGTGCAGCTGAATGATGAACGCATCAGCCGTTTGCATGCAAAACTGCAGGATGATAGTGGCCACGTCATCTTCACGGATCTGAACAGCACCAACGGCAGTCGTATTAACGGACATCCGGTACAGTTGCGGATACTGCGACCGGGAGACCATCTGCAGTTAGGTCGCTGCACGCTCCTGTTCGGCAGCGATGAAGAAATTGCGGATCGCGCGAAACAATTGGGTGTCAACGTCGATGCCTTGTTGCCCATGCAGGCACCGCACGGACGAACGTTCCCGGCAGGCGGCCATGAAAATGCTGAGTTCAGCATGGCCGACAATTTAAACGCCGAGCAGTTGTTGTCGCCGTTGTTTCCCAATGAACGTCCACCGCTGCCGACGGAATTGACGACTCTGCAACAGGCCAAAATGTCAGACGTGCTGGCATGTATCCACGAACAACTTCACAGTGTGATTCTGACAGCGACAGAATATGGCGAATCAGGTGATGGCCGCATGGAGATCGCCTGGGAACGTTTTCAGAACCTGCTGTTGCTGCAGCGTGATTTGGCCAAGTGGCTGCAACGAGCGTCGAATCCGGATTCTGACGTGTCGTAGAGGCTTGTCCGTAAAGCCCGTAACTTGACTCTCCAGAGTCGAGCGTTTTCGGGATTGCTCGACTCTGGAGAGTCAAGTTACGTCTGTTTGTTGTTCATACATTTCGACTCGCCAGATCATCCGCGTCAATGAACACAGCATCTGACAATCCCATGATTTGTATCCGTGGCGCAAGGACTCACAACCTTCGCAATATCGATGTTGATCTTCCGTCCGGAAAACTGATCGTGATGACGGGTGTCAGCGGGTCTGGCAAGAGTTCCCTGGCCTTCGATACCTTGTTCGCGGAAGGTCAACGACGTTATCTGGAAAGCGTGTCGATTCAAACTCGCACCCTCCTGCGTCAGCTGCCCCGTCCGGATGTCGATGATATCACAGGGTTGGCTCCCACCATCAGCGTTGATCAGCGAGTTTCATCCGTGCCGGTACGAAATACTCTGGCAATGACGGCCGAGATTCATGATTTTCTGCGATTGCTTTATTCACGCGGCGGCACCGCGCACTGCACACGCTGTGGCCGATCGGTGCAGCGGCAATCTGTTGATCAGATTCTTCAACGCACACTTCAGTTGCCCGAACGCACGCGGTTGATGATTCTGTCGCCGATGGTTCGTGGCCGACGTGGCGGACACAAGGAAGTACTGGAGCGGATCGCCCGTAACGGTTTTGTGCGTGCCAGGATCAATGGCGAGGTGGTAGACATCGCGGAAGTTACATCACTTGATGCCAAGAAGTCGCACACGATCGAGGCAATTGTTGATCGTATAGTGCTCAAAGACGGCATATCGCCGAGACTGCGTGAATCCATTGAACTGGCATGTCGTGAAAGTGATGGGACGTGCATCATCAGTCATGAAGCCGACGGCGCATGGAACGAAAAACTCTATAGCACACGCTTCAGCTGCCCGGATTGCGACCTGAATTTTGCAACGCCGGAACCACGCAGCTTCAGCTTCAGTTCACCGTGGGGAGCGTGTCCGGAATGCACAGGGCTCGGCGTGCAGGGTGCTGTTGATCTCGACAACGACATTCCGACGTTCCATCATCAACCGTGCAAAGTCTGCAACGGTTCGCGACTTCAGCCTTTCGCAGCAGCGATGACTTTTCTGTCGCTGACCATACAGAAGTTCTCGCAACAGAGCGTCGCTGAAGCGTTGCAGACCGTCGACGACTGGATCAGCCGGGTTGGCAATATTGATGTGATTGCTGACGGCTCACTGTCGCAGGAATCCAGACTCGTTGCCGAACGCACATTGCCCGACATCCGCGCTCGACTCAGATGTCTGAATGATGTCGGAATTGGATATCTTTCGCTGGATCGTTCAACCCGCACTTTGTCCGGCGGCGAATTCCAACGCGCGCGACTGGCGGCGTCTCTCAGCTCCCAGCTGCATGGGGCCTGTCTGATTCTGGACGAACCGACCGCTGGCTTGCACCCTCGGGATACGCAACGGCTATTGAAGACTCTCAATCAACTTCGCGATTCAGGCAGCACCGTCATCGTTGTCGAACACGACGGAGACATCATCCGCGCGGCAGACTGGCTGATCGATCTGGGGCCCGGAGCTGGAGTTGACGGAGGACAATTGCTGTTCGCCGGGACTCCCACAGATGCAAAGCTATACGCTCAATCGCCGACCGGCAGATATCTGCGTGGTGAATTGCCGGAAGTTGAGTCATCACCACTTGAGCTGACTCCGTCGTCCCGGCGACTGACGATCCGCAACGCAAGGCTCAATAATCTGAAGAATATCACAGCCGATGTGCCGTTGGACTGCCTGGTTTGTGTGACCGGCGTCAGTGGATCCGGCAAAAGCTCATTGATAACGGACACGCTGTTACCGATCATCGCCACAGTCGTGAACAGGCAGCGTGATCACGCAACCGCCGCCGCCGACGTGCGTTGTGACGGCGTTGATGGCATCGAATATATTCAGCGGGTAGTGTCGCTGGATCAAAGTCCGCTCGGCCGTTCATCACGATCCTGTATCGCAACACTGTGCGAAGTGTGGAACGACGTGCGAAGACTGTTTGCAAAGACCCGAGATGCCCGCGCTCGCGGATTTACTTCTCAGCACTTCAGTTTCAATTCTGGCGAAGGACGGTGCAGCGACTGTCGTGGCACCGGCACGCGTCAGGTGCGAATGAGTTTTCTACCGGACGCTGTCGTGCCATGTCCCACCTGTCACGGATCTCGTTTCAGTGCTGCTGTGAGGTCGATTCGTTTTCGAG
>JANOZG010000909.1:0-4394 GCA_031429275.1 Planctomycetota bacterium | reverse complement strand
TGGCGATGCCGTGTCTCGGCCGACGGCGCACTGTTGTGATTGCAAGTTACATCATGCGCCCCGCCGCTCCTTCAGAGGCGTTTTTACGGCCCTTATCCAGCCGCCATTTCAATAGTAGTTCGTTGCCGACGACCGTGATGTCGCTGGCTCCCATGGCCAAAGCGGCCCACAACGGACCGCTTGTGCCGAGCAGACCAAATGCAGCCAGTGGAATCGCAAGAGCGTTGTAGAGAAACGCAAAAAACAGATTCTGCCGGATCGTCCTCAGTGTGGCTCGGGATAGCTGGAGCAACTCCGGAATCGCACTCACTCGATCACCGGGAATCACGACCGCAGCAGCTTCGATCGCCACATTGGTCCCGGTTGCAAGTGCCACTCCAAGTCCCGAAGCCGCCAGCGCTGCCGCGTCATTGAGTCCATCGCCAACCATAATTACATCGCGGCCCAGCGACTGAATGTGCTGCGATTTGATCTCGGGCGTTGCATCGGCGATAACGTCGGCATCGTGAAGTCCAAGTTCCCGTCCCATCGCTCGAGCTGTCTCGACCTTATCACCCGACAGCATCGAAACATGGACGCCCGACCGATGCAGTGAGGCAACGGCGGCAACAGCATCCGGGCGAAGTTGATCGGTCACAGTCAGAGTTCCAATCATTTTTCCGTCGATAGTCACCCGCGCTGTGGCCTGAACATCGCGAGCCACCACCACGATCTGCCCGTCGACCTGTCCTTTCACACCCAACCCAGGAATGGCATGAAAGTCAGTAACGACAGGCAACAGCAAACCTCTTGCCTGAGCGGCCTTAACAATCGCTTTTGCCACAGGATGCTCGCTGGGAGCTTCCACCGCAGCTGCCAGTTGCAGCAACTGATCTTTGCTATGACCAGCTTCCGGAGAAATACGAATGACTTCAGGTTTCCCTGACGTCAGTGTGCCGGTCTTGTCAAACACAATCCGCATCGATCGACCAATGCGTTCGAGCGTTTCAGCATTCCGGATCAGGATTCCTCGACGGCTCGCGGCACCTGTCCCCACCATGACCGCCATCGGCGTTGCCAGCCCCAGCGCGCAGGGACAGGAAATGATCAGTACGGTGACAGCAGCAATCACACCTCTGGAAAAATCTCCTGCCAGCCACCAGCCGAGCAACGTTAACCCCGCAATCGTCAACACAGTTGGCACGAAAATCGATGAGATCGTATCCGCCAGCCGCTGAATCGGCGCACGGCTGGTCTGAGCCTTCTGAACCAGATCGGCGATCCGCGACACGGTTGTATGTCGGCCATCAACGGTGGTCGTAACAATCAGTCGACCAGTCGTATTCATTGAACCGGCGACGACGTTGTCTCCAGGACTCTTGTCGATCGGAACGGATTCACCAGTGACAATTGACTCGTCGACTGCAGAGCCACCTTCAATCACAACACCATCGACCGCAATCCTGCCGCCCGGTCGAATGATCAGTTTCCACCCCGCCTGAATGTCACCGCTTGCGACCGTTTGGATCGAGCCATCATCCTTCAGGATTTCCGCGGTCTCCGGCTGCAGTTGAAGAAGTTCCCGCACTGCCGTCCCGGCGCGGGCACTGGCGCGGGCTTCAAACCAGTGGCCGAGACTGACGATTCCCAACAGACCGGCGGCCTCTGCGAAATAGGTCGGATGCGGGAGATTCAGCAGGAGGACAACGGTGGAATATACAAACGCCGTCGTCGCTCCCATCGAAATCAGCGTGTCCATGTTGGTCGTTCGTCGGATCGCAGCGTTCCAGGCCGACTTGTAAAACTCCGAACCAGCAAACACGATGATAATCAGAGCCCCGGCAAACATCAGCCACGGCATCCAGTCGCCATGCCAGTGCAAAGCAGTCGCCGTCCAGTGAAGAATCTCCAGTGGCGCCCAGAGTCCAATCCCGACCATTGCCCGATGCCGCCAGATCTTCTCATTGGCCAGTTGCTGTTTTTCAATTTCACTGTTCTGATCAGCAGTGTCCGCCGGATTGATCAGTTCCGCACCAAACCCCCGACCGCGAATTGTGCTGATCAGAGAGTCTGGCTGAAGACCGTGGCCTTCGATGATGGCCGTGCCAGCCGCGAAGCTGACGCTGGCGGAAGAGATATCGCCTCTGGCCTCCAGCGCCCGCTGAATCGATGCCGCGCAGCCAGTGCAGGTCATGCCAGTGACACGAATTCGCAAAGCATCGGACTGTTGGGAAGCGGGCAGGCGGGACTCGTTTGATAGTTCTGAAGGTGCCATAGTTCCACCATTGTGTACCGCGAGTGTCGAAAATTGCAATTGGGTCCTCGTGATTGGTCTCAGGGCGTGCCGTCATCCTGGCAGACTTTTCCGAATTCGTTGGCGGTCCGAAATAGATTCTGCCACACTGTTGCCGCAGATTGCCCGGACCGCCCGGCGCTGACTTGTCACGGCGTATTTCGAGATTCATCATGAACGCAATCGCTGCCCTGTCCACCGCTGTCGTGTTCGCACTCGGTGTTCTAACGACCGCTGCAACCGCTGACGTCAGGATGTCCGTTCATCCCGGTCCCGTCAACGGCGTCCTGCTCGAAGCAAACGGTCACCGACTCGCCGTGTACGGCTGGAAACCTGATGACGCGGCCGCCATCGACTACATACTGCTCGCCCACGGTCGCCGCGATGTGGTGTGGAAAGCGAAATTGCTGATCGATGCGGGGACAAAAGTCATCGCACCGAACCGGGAGCGATTCGGGCTGGAAAAGCCCGGCGACTTCTGGAAAGAATTCGCCACAGGTCGGTTTCATGATTATGCACAGCAGACCACAAAAGTCCCGGTCGCCGCCATTCCCGTCGAGCGCTGGGTTAACGACGGCGACACTGTCGAATGGCAGGGCATCACGTTGCGAGCCGTCGAAACGCCCGGATTCACGCGCGGCTCGGTCACCTGGCTGACAGACGTTGAGGGAAAGAAGATCGCATTCACCGGCGATCTGATTTACGGCGACGGGAAGATACTGGATCTCTACAGCTTTCAGGACGATATCGCCGACGCACAGATCCGAGGCTACCACGGCTTCGGATCACGTCTTGCCGGACTGGTCGCCAGCCTGCAGAAGATCGCCGCCGAAAAGCCCGACCGGATCATACCGGCCCGCGGCCCCGTCATTGACGATCCTCAGCAAGCCATTGCACGACTGACACAGCGAGTTCAGGCGGTCTATCGCAACTATCTCTCCACCAACGCCCTGCACTGGTACTTTAAGGAAGACCGCATGAAGCTGTGCGGCGAACGCGTCCTTGGCAAGGGAGCCGACATCGAACTGATGCCCTACTCACACCACGAACAAACGCCGTCGTGGGTCTTTGAGAACTCAACCAGCAGGATTCTGATCTCCGACACCGGCAACGCGTTCATACTCGACTGCGGCTATCAGCGAGTCATCGACGACGTGAAGCAACTCATCGCACAAGGCGTGATCAAAAAGGTCGAAGGCATCTTCGTGACGCATTACCACGACGATCACACGGACATGGTCCAGGCTGCCGCCGAGGTCTTCCGGTGTCCGGTCTACGCCATGACCGAATACGCGGACCTGCTGGCCCGACCGGAGGCATACCACCTGCCCGCGATGACGGCGAATCCGATCAAAGACATCATCATTGTCTCTGACGGCCATCAGCTCACATGGCACGAGTTCAAATTGACGTTTCATTTCTTCCCTGGGCAAACCTGGTACCACGGCGGACTGTTCGCCGAGAAAGCCGATCAGAAGCCGATCTTCTTCATCGGAGATTCCTTCGCTCCGTCCGGCTTCGACGACTACTGCGTGCAGAACCGCAATCTGCTGTACGACGACTCTGGATACCTGCTTTGTCTGGAGAAACTCCGAGCCATCGACAAACCGTTCTGGCTGGTCAACGAACACATTCAGTTCGTCTTTTCATTCACGGCCGCCGAACTCGACCATCTGGAAAAACGCTACCGTGAACGAATCGCCATGCTCCGGGAACTGTTTCCCTGGGACGACCCGAACTACGGGATCGACGAACAATGGGCCATGCTCTATCCACACGGTGCCACCGTCGCGGCGGGCGAGACATTGGACCTGGAAATGCGCATCATTAATCATTCACCCGTTGAGCGATCCTTCACGGTGACTCCGCACCCACCTGCCGACTGGACGCTGACCGAGCGGCAATTCACGCTGAAGCTGGCGCCCCGGCAATCCGGAGTTGTCAGGATGCCGGTCACCGTTTCGGCGGCCTCCGGGCAGTTCGTAGTGACCGCCGACATTGCCAGCGAAGGCATGGAATTCATCGACTGGGCCGAAGCGGTGATCACGGTGCCGTGATGCGCTCGCCGAAACCATCATCGGCGAGCGGCTGGGCGTCAGCCCTCCGAGCAGAACCCGGACGA
>JANOZG010000908.1:0-3379 GCA_031429275.1 Planctomycetota bacterium | reverse complement strand
CTTCTCCGGACATCCCTGCCGTTACGGTCAGACGCTGAATTGCCCCCCGGCGAATCAGCCTATTGTGCTTCCTGGCCTCCCCATGGTGATCACACAGAAGTGTGCTCACCGCCACAACAGGATGACAATCGCCTGCTTTATGTTCGTCGTTTCGATGGGAACGACTTTAAGATCTTTGACAGACCTGCAACAACTGCCACAAACAATGCGCATGCAGCCTGCACCGGTTAAGCGTCGGAGACGCTGAGTTTCTGGTTCTCAGCGTTCAGTTTTCAGGAATCACAGGAGTACCAATGACCAATGACCAATCAGAAATGACCAATGACCAGTTACCACTAACCGACTTGGTTTTCATTGGTCATTCGGATTTGGTCATTGGTTATTTTCCTCATACCATCGCTCCTCGCGGACGCTGGAAATACCACCATTCAAACATCAACACGCCAAACGCAATCAATGCCAAAATCCACCAGAACGGCCGATCGGAATCGACCTGCTTAGCTTCTTCCGCAGCGACCGTCAGCTCCGAAAATCGAAATTCGTCAGCAGGCTTCAGCGACGATTCCGTGCCGTTTAAAAGACCAGTGCCTATGGACGTCACCAGCGTTGCTCCATCCATCACGTCATAGCGACCGACACGCGCGGCTGAGATGCCTTCAAGAATTCCCGACTCTCCCGATTCAACGCTGTATGTTTCCCCACCCGGTGACTTGATCGTGTATGTCCGACCGGAATCCAATGAAACTGCGGGCAACACACCAGTGGGAGCCGCTGCGACATCCGACAGCGAAGCCTGCTTCAAAGCGGACTCCACTGCATTCGCAGCGATAATTGGAAATCCCACGCGATAAGGAAGCGTCGATCGATCCGTATGAAAAGTAAACCAGTATGAGACCGACAGTCCTTCGCGGCGCTGAAGCATCAATGGCCCGGCATTGCCATCGATCAGCACTTCATAGCCACGTTCTTCAAGGTCTTTCGTCGCAGCGCCCACGGCCAGTTTAGGCTGTTCGCCAATCTGTACATCGGCCAACTGAACGTGCCTCAAAATCGGGGTTGTAAGATTCCAATCGGTCACATAAGACACATCTTCATCGACCTTAATGAGTTCCTGCAAATCCGGGGGAACAACACCAACGAACAGTCGAACCGGGGCTTCCGCGCTGCCGGCTCCGTCTTCGTCGATGATCATCAAGTCATAATCTGCGCCGCGAGGTTCGGTGCTGCCATCTTCGGAGGGTTCTTCCAGATCCAGATTCGGCTGAACGCGAACCGCATGACGCCAGGACGCCAGTTTCGGAGACACCCAAACCTTCAAAGGTCGGACTGAAGGCAAGGTGAGCCAAACGCTGTTATCGATCGACAACGAATCGTATCCCACCGGCACAAGGCGAGCCTCAAGCAACTTCGACTGACTTGCGCTGATCGGGAAAACGAGACGCTCAGAATCTTCGTTCGAGACTTCAACCTTAAGCGACTCCTTCTCCTCCCCGTCTTCGAACAGCTTCAATTCTGCTTCGCGCAGATCAACAGACGACGCGGACACTCGCACGAAGAGCTCCCAGTCTTCAGATCCACTTCTTCTCGCGCTCATTTCGGTGATGCCGATATTCGCGCCGCCGGGGTCAATCTTTTGAACATCCAGAGAAAACGGCAGTTCAAAATCAACCACATCCGGCAGATTTCCGTCCGTCATGATCGTCACGGTTTCAATCGGAAACGTCCTTGTATAGGCCGCTGCCATCCGCAAGACATCGTCAAGGTGTCCCGGCAAATCCGTCGGCTGCAGTGATTCCAGGGCCTTCGTCAACACACGACGATCGTTACTGAATTCAGTCAATCGGCGCCCGGTGTTGGAAAATGAAAACAGGGCGATCCGCTGATCTCCGCTGAGATTCTCTATCTGCTCACGCACCTTTTCCTTTACGAGCTCCAGACGCGTTTTCCCAGTCGACTCATCAGTCGCGGCCATGCTTGCCGAACAATCGATCAGCAGAGGCTTATATTCAGCAACTTCTGCATCAGCATGCAGAAACGGTTGCATCAATGCGAGGACAATCAGACACAGAAGAATGATCTGCAGCAACAACAAAAGATTGCGTCGGAATTTTTGAAACGGCGAATTCACTCGCTGATCGTTGACGACGCTTTGCCAAAGGGCCAATGACGGGACTTCCATCTTTGGCCGACGCAGTTTCAGGAAATACAGGATGATTAATGGAATCAGCGCCAGCAGAAACCATGCACCCCAGAGATTGACGAAGCCCGGGAATTTCATCGCAGAATCCACCCCTGTCGACAGAGTTGTTCAAAGAGGATGGACTGCAATGTCGCGCCGGAACTCACCGACAAGAATCTTCCCTGTCGGCTGCGACACATCGTATTCAAAGCGTCCTGCAACCAGATTCGCTGATCCTGATAAACATTCAGCAGCTCTGAGGCATTCGTGATGTCCAGAGTTTCCTGAGTTTCGCTGTCGATGAATCGAAGATCACCCTGCACGTTGGGATTGATTTCTGATTCTGCCAGCACTTGCAATCCCCAGACCTCCAGCCCGGCGCTATAGAGCATATTCATCGGGCGACTAACGTCACCGAATGTCAGAAAGTCGCTGATAATGATGGCCACGCCGCGCCCGCGATGAAACCGCAGCATCGTTTCGATGGCTTTTTCAATGGGTATGCTGCCGCCCCCTTCGACATTTTCCAGAAAGTTCAGGAGACTACGAATTCTCGTACGCCCGGTGCCCGGCGGCAGCTTCCACGGTTGCCCTTCCTGTGAATGAATGGCATATGCACTGACACGTTCGACATTCAGCAGTCCCATGATTCCGAAAGCCGCCGCCAGTTGTTTGGCTCGCAGCAATTTGTCTTCGAACTGCATTGAGGTCGAAGCATCCACCAGCAGCACGACGTGCATTTCTTCTTCGTGCTGGAACTGCTTGATGTACGGTCGGCGAAGGCGAGCAAAAATGTTCCAATCCACATAACGCAGATCATCGCCAGCGACGTAGTCTCGAAAGTCGGCAAAGTCCGTACTGCTGCCACCCTTGCCAGACAGATGCTCACCCCTCGCGCGATTCGTTAATCGACGATTTGGCCGCAACCGCATTCGCTCAATCTGATTGAGCGTCGAGTTGTCGAAGAGCGTAGTGAGTTGTGATGCGGATGGGGTTGACACGTTTGTTATTCTTTCGACAGAGCCTGTTCTTTCGTTTAACCCGTGGCCGAAAGGCCAGGCAGGTTGAAATCCTGGCCTTTCGGCCACGGGTTAAACGGTCGAATCACTTCGCTGCGGACCGGCCTACGTCGCTTAACGAATCGCGCGAGGGGTGAGCATCTGTCTGGCAAGGGTGGCAGCAGTACGGACTTTGCCGACT